>CANHFL010000012.1 GCA_947459855.1 Planctomycetaceae bacterium
AACGCCGTCACGGTCGACTTCGAGCTCAACGGCCAGAAGATGACCCTGGTCGGCGAGGTCGCCAAGCACCTCGGCGGCGGCCAGGTCCGCTGCGTCGCGCTGGCGTCCACCGACGGCCTGCGCCGCGGCGCCGCGTGCGTCGACACCGGCTCGCCGGTGAAGGTGCCCGTCGGCGAGGGCGTCCTCGGCCGCGTGTTCAACCTGCTCGGCCAGCCCGTCGACGAGCGCGGCGCGGTCGCCACCCAGGACTTCGCGCCCATCCACCGCGAGGCGCCGAAGATCGCCGACCTGAACCCGAAGACCGAGATCCTGCAGACCGGCATCAAGGTGATCGACCTGCTGTGCCCGTTCGTCCGCGGCGGCAAGATCGGCCTGTTCGGCGGCGCCGGCGTCGGCAAGACCGTCGTGATCCAGGAGATGATCGCGCGCGTCGCCCGCAACTTCGGCGGCTACTCGGTGTTCGCCGGCGTCGGCGAGCGCACCCGCGAGGGCAACGACCTCTGGCTGGAAATGCAGGAGGCCGAGTACACCGACGCGAGCGGCAAGAAGATGCACGTGCTCGACAAGGTGGCCATGGTGTTCGGCCAGATGAACGAGCCGCCGGGCGCCCGCCTGCGCGTCGCGCTGAGCGCGCTGACCATGGCGGAGAACTTCCGCGACAAGAGCGGCAAGGAGACCCTGCTGTTCGTCGACAACGTGTTCCGGTTCACGCAGGCCGGCTCCGAGGTGTCCGCGCTGCTCGGCCGCATGCCGAGCGCCGTCGGATACCAGCCGACCCTGTCGACCGAGATGGGCGCCCTCCAGGAGCGCATCACCTCGACGAAGGACGGCGCCATCACGTCGGTGCAGGCCATCTACGTGCCCGCCGACGACCTGACCGACCCGGCTCCCGCGACGACCTTCACCCACCTCGACGCGTTCATCGTGCTCGAGCGCAAGATCGCCGAGAAGGGCATCTACCCCGCGGTCGACCCGCTGTCCTCGACCAGCCGCATCCTCGACCCGCAGGTCGTCGGCGAGCGCCACTACAAGGTGGCCCGCCGCGTGCAGAACATCCTGCAGCGCTACAAGGACCTGCAGGACATCATCGCGATCCTGGGCGTCGACGAACTGAGCGAAGAGGACAAGCTGGCCGTGTCGCGCGCGCGCAAGCTCGAGCGCTTCCTCAGCCAGCCGTTCTACGTCGGCGAGGTCTTCACCGGCCTGCCCGGCGTCACGACCAGCCTCGAGGACACGATCGACAGCTTCGACCGCATCTGCAACGGCGAGGGCGACAGCCTGCCGGAGAGCGCCTTCATGTACGTCGGCACCCTGGCCGACGCGCGCAAGAAGGCCGAGAAGATGTCCGCGGCCGTCTGACCGAGCCCACGACCCGAACCACCCGGACGGCGCCCCACGCGGGCGCCGTCCGTGTTTTTGCGCTGGGGCCGCGCGGGCGCCGGGCGTATCCTGACACCATGCTGACCGCGTTCGTCGCCGTGCTCGCACTTGCGCAGGCCGCACCCTACGGCACGCCTCCCCAGGGCACGCCGCGCAACCCGCCGCCGATGAAGCGGATCGATCGGCACATCCCCGGGCCGACCCGCAACGCCGAACCGCGCCAGAAGTTCGAGGACGACCCGGCAAATCCGACACCGGACGCGCAGGGCGTGCCCGCACAGCCCGCCGCGACACCGTCGGATGCCGCGCCGGCCGACCCCGCGGCCGCCGTGCCTGCGGCAGCGGCGCCGAGCGTGCCGACGACTGCACCCGCGAACGACACGCCTGCCGACGCGCCGGCCGGTGGCGCGCTGCCCGCCGGCGCGATGACGCCGCGCGCGCTTCCGGTGCCCGCACCGGCAGCGGCGGCCGCTCCCGCGCCCACGGGTGGCGGCGGCTCGCCGATCGCCCAGGTCTTCCTGCTGGTGATGCTGGCGCCGATGACGCTGGCGGCCGCGTGGGCGGTCTCGCGCGGCACGGGCACGCCCGGGTGAGCGGCGCCCCGCGGCGCGGCGCATCGCAGGTTCGTTGACTCAGCGCCCGCGCTCGGCCCAGCCGGCAGCGCGATACGACGTGACCTTGCCGTCCGGGCCGAAGAGGACGCACCAGGCGCGCTCGTCCGCCTCGTCGGGAAACACCGCCCCGGTCGCGAAGCTCGAGAGCGTGTCGCCGTACTGCCAGCGCTCGCCCTGCGGCGCGGGGGCGACCGTGTCGCCCGGCTTGGGCGTGGGCTTGCGCGGCGCGTGCACGCTGGACGGCCGGCCGAGCAGGCCCTCGACCTCGGGCCGCGTCATGCCGACCTTGAGGCGCGACCAGTTGGTCTCGTACTGCGGCGTCTCGCATCCGGCCAGCGCCAGCGCGAGCACCGCCGCGGCGCAGGCCGCCGCCGTCCGGGCGATCGTCACTTCGCGCCCCCGGCGACGCGGCGCAGCGCGGCCGCGCAGTCGTCGGCCAGCGGGGTGATCGAAATGCCCTGCCCCACGGCGCGGCGCATCCACAGGTCGGGCGTCAGGCGGCCGATCGAGCAGATGCGGCGCGTCTCGGTGGCCAGGTCCTTGCCGCGCAGGTGCGAGCGCACCTGGTGGCTGATCACGTGGCCCAGCGTGTAGTCGGCCAGGTAGAGCGGGTGCCCCACCATGTGCTGGTACGCGGCCAGGATGCAGTACGGGTCACTGCCGAAGTCGCGCTCGTAGAAGCGCGCCCACAGGTCGCGCGCGATCGCGAGCGTCGCGTCGCGAAGTTCCTCCGCGGTGGCCGCGGGGTTCGCGTAGATCCAGCGCCACATGCGGAGCTCCAGCAGGCTGGGGCCGGCGATCTGGCAGGCAGCCAGCATGGTGGCGATCGCGTCGAGGTCGGCGGAGCGCTGCGCATCGGCGGCGTCCTCGATGCCCAGCACGCGCTTCGCGAGCGATTGGTAGAGGAACGCGAACGCCTCGGTGCACGCGGTGTTGGGCACGTTGCGCAGCGCGGGGCGCGGCGCGTGGAACGTGCTGTAGAGCTGCTCCAGGTTGTGGCCCAGCTCGTGCATCGCGGTGTCGAAGCCGTCCCAGCCCAGCTCGTCCTTCAGCCGGCTGGTGCGCAGCCATGCGCCGTGCTCGGTGAGCATCGGGCGCATGGCGTGGCCGGATCCCTTGGCGATCTCGACGCGGATGCGCGCACCCAGGAAGTCGGCCTCGTCGGCGGGGAAGCCCAGGCCGCGCAGCACCTCGGGGAGGCGGCGCTCGAATTCCTTCTCGTCGGGGAAGCGCGCGCGCACCGCGGCGTTCATCTCGGCGGCCGGCTTGCTCTCGGCGATGTCCTCGAAGTAGATGTCCTGCGGCTCCAGCGCGCGGCCCAGGCGGGTGCGCAGGAATGCGGCCAGGTCCTTGCGCACCGGGTGCTCGAGCAGCGCGACCAGCAGGCGCTCGACGTCCGTCTCCGGGATCTCGCGCGCCAGGTCGAACTTGCGCGCGATGGCGGTCGGCGCCTCGGGGTACCACGGGTCGTAGGCGAAGGCGACGTCGCGATGGGCCAGGATGTGGCGGTAGCGATCGGGGCCCAGCAGGCCCACGGCCGGGGTGCCGCCCAGCGTGTTGCGCTCGGGGTCCCAGTCGGCGGTCGTGCGATGGTGCATCACGTCGGACGGGATCGTGCCGTCGATGTGCCGTGCCATGACCCACATCAGGGCGCGCTGCTTGGCCAGGCCGTCGGGGTCGCCGTAGCCGGCCTTGATCTCCTCGCGCACCAGCCAGTGGGCCAGCAGCGCGCGGTCGGGCTCGAACCAGCGCTTGCCGGCACGGTCGACCATGGTGCCGACCGGCACGTGGAACTTGGCCACGAACTGCGATGCCTCGTGCGAGACGCGGCGGGCGCGGTCGGCCAGCTCGGACGGGATGCGCGGGCCGAACTGCTGCGCGATGCGCGCGGCGGCCCATTCGTCGGTCGACCAGCCGTCGCCGGCGGCCAGCATCGCCTTCAGGTCGGGACGGTCCAGGTTGAGCAGCGCGATGAAGCCGAGCTTCTGGCGGTAGAGCTGGTCGGAAAGGTCGGGCGCGGGGTCGAACTGCGCAAGCACCTCGTCGACGCCGGCGAATTCGTCACCGGCCAGGTCGCTCCATCGGCGCAGCGTGCGGCGCATCTCGTAGAGGTGACCGCCGATCTGCTCGAGCGCGGTCTCCAGGCGCGCGAGCAGGCGCACACGGTCGGCCGGGGATGCCACGAAGTGCTGCGCGCAGAATGCACGGAACGCGGCGGCATCGCCGTCGGAGGCCTGCCAGCGCGATGCGACGCGCGCGGCGCCGGCCGCCGCGGCGGCGCGGACGGCCTCGCCGTGCGTTGCCACGATCGCGTCGGCCGCGGCGGCGATCTCGCCGGGCCCGATGGAGGATTGCACGGGCGTACGGACGGGCGCGGCGGCCTCGGCGGCGGGGTTCATGGGCGGATCCTCACTTGGTGGCGGGCGCGGGCTGGGCGGGCGCAGCCGGCGCGCCCGGCGCATCGGGCTTGTCGGCACGGCAGCCGACGCAGCCGGTGGCGCCCTCGGGGCGGACGCTTCCGAAGACGACGAGCGGCTGCTCCTTCTCGCGCGTGTACAGCTTGACCTTGCCGTAGAGCAGGCCCTGCTGCGGACCCTTCGGCGTGATGCGGAACGCGACCTTGCGCAGCTTGCCGTCGGTGGTCTGGCCGGTCATCTCCGCCTGCAGCTCGGGCGAAAGGCTCTCGATGGCCAGGATCTCCTCGCCAGGGTCCTCCATCTCGACGGAGGCATCGACGGTTCCGCCCATCGGGACGCGGCCCAGGTTCACCTCGTACTCCTTCATGCGCAGCACGGACTGGCGCATGGTGTCGCGCGAGCGCACCCAGATGTTCAGGACCGGGCAGTCGGCACGGTCGGTCTCGAGCACCAGGAACGCGGGGAACGTGGGCTGGTACGAGTCGAGGTCGAAGCGCACCAGGTACGAGTTGCGCGGCTGGTCGCCGGGCTGCCAGCCGATCAGGTCGGGCACGCGACCGGCCATCGCGCAGATGGTGAACGGCTTCTTGTCCAGGCTCTCGACGACGAAGCGCCCCTGGCGCGGCTTGTCCTCGACGGCGTTGATCAGGCCGGGCACGCAGCGCAGCGGCATGGCGGTCTCGCCGCGCAGCTGGATCTCCAGCACCTTGGCATAGCCGTCCACCAGCACCCGGATGCTGGCGCGATGCGGCTGAGGCATCGCGGCGCCCTCCAGCACGGCCTCCAGCGGCACCGACTTGCCCGGTTCGATCACGGTGCCGGCCAGCTGGCTGGTCGTGGTGCACTTGCAGCTGGGCGTGACCGCGGCGATCGTCAGCGGCTTGTCGCCGGTGTTCAGCAGCTGCACGGTTCCCTTGCCGCCGGCCTTCGGGGCCATGAAACCGAGGTCCAGCACCTCGGGCGTGACCTTGATGGGCGGCAGCGCGTCGATCATGCCCGTCGCATCGACGGGAGGCGTCCCCGCGGTCGCATCCGGGGCGGTCTGGGCGGGCATGTTGGTGCCGGTCAGCGCGTTTCCGTTGGGGTTGTTCTGCGGCGCCAGGGCAAGCGCGGCAGAGGCGAGGGCGCAGAGCGCCAGGGATGCCGTGGACAGCGGGTTTCGCATGGGAAACCAGAGTGTACGGGCCTCCACCACCGCTCCCGACGCCTCGGTGCGCATGTTCTCGGACACAGTGGGCGCCCACTGCGGCCCAAAGCGGGAAAAATGCGCCCCAGCGCGCGTCGATTCCTTCCCTTCCCGGAAACCCGGGCTAGATTCCGGTGTCGGTCGAGGAGAAAGGAAGTGGGACGCTCCGCGTCCACCCTTCCACAACCTTCGAGCGACCGCGGGACCTTGGAGATCAGCATGGCACCCTTGCCATGGCGAGCTCCCCGCCCGCGCGTGCCGCTACGGCACGAATTCCCCTGCCCTTTTCCCTCCCTCCGCCCCCAGGTCCTAACCGACTTGGGGGTAATTCTTTTTCCCGGGCGTTCGCTATTCTCTGCCCCCTTCCCCTACGAGAGGAGCCTCGCGTGAAGTCGACGGACCTGCGCCCGAACATGGGCATCAAGATGGACAGCAAGCTGTACCTGATCACGAAGTGCGAGCACCGGACCCCCGGCAACCTGCGCGCCTTCATCCAGGTCACGATCCGCGACCTCAACAACGGGACGATCATCGAGAAGCGCCTGCGCTCGGGCGAGGAGGTCGAGCAGGTCGACCTGGACCGCCGCCCCATGGAGTTCCTGTTCGAGCAGGGTGGCAAGTTCACGTTCATGGACCTGGAGTCCTACGAGCAGGTCGAGCTGTCGAAGGACTTCGTCGGCGACCTGCCGCTGTACGTCCTGCCGAACAACCAGGTGGTCGTCCTGTGGTGCGACGGCAAGCCGATCTCCGTGGAAATGCCGCTGACGGTGGTCCTGACCATCACCGACACCACCCCGGGCATCAAGGGTGCCACGGCCACGAACCAGCTGAAGGAAGCGACCTGCGAGACCGGCCTGAAGACGCGCGTCCCGCCGTTCATCACCACGGGCGAGAAGGTCGTCATCAGCACGGAAGACGGCTCGTACCGCGAGCGCGCCTGACGAACGGCGGCGCCTGCCGCCAGGAGATGCCATGCAGCTGGGCTTGATCGGCCTTGGTCGGATGGGCGCCAACATGGCGCTGCGCCTGGTGCGCGCCGGCCACGAGGTGGTGGTGTTCGACCGCAACGCCGCGTCAGTCGCCGACCTGGCGAAGCAAGGCGCCGTGGCGGCGGGGTCCATGGCAGACCTGGCCGCGAAGCTGCGCGGACCGCGCCACGTGTGGCTGATGATCCCGGCGGGCGTGGTCGATGCGACGATCGACGAGCTGGTCCCCCTGCTGTCGGCAGGCGACACGGTCGTCGACGGCGGCAACAGCTGGTACAAGGACGACATCCGCCGCAGCAAGGCGCTGGCGGCGAAGGGCCTGGGCTACGTCGATTGCGGCACGTCCGGCGGCGTCTGGGGCCTGGAGCGCGGCTACTGCCTGATGATCGGCGGCGATACGGCCGCGGTGCAGCGGCTGGACCCGGTGTTCAAGGCGCTGGCCCCCGGCCGCGCGAGCGCGAAGCCCACGCCGGGCCGCGAGGGCCGTGGCGGCACCGCCGAGGAGGGCTACCTCCATTGCGGCCCCGCCGGCGCGGGCCACTTCGTGAAGATGATCCACAACGGCATCGAGTACGGCATGATGGCCGCGTTCGCCGAGGGCCTGAACATCCTGGAGAAGGCCGACGCCGGCAACCACGCGCGCGAGACCGACGCCGAGACGACGCCGCTGCGCAACCCGGACGACTTCCGCTACGACTTCGACCTGGCCGAGGTCACCGAGCTGTGGCGCCGCGGCAGCGTGGTGACCAGCTGGCTGCTGGACCTGACGGCGCAGGCGCTGGCCGCGGACCCGAAGCTGGAGAGGTTCGGCGGCCGCGTGAGCGACTCGGGCGAGGGACGCTGGACGGTCGAGGCCGCGATCGAGGTCGGCGCACCCGCGCACGTCCTGAGCGCGGCGCTGTTCGACCGCTTCGAGAGCCGCGACGCGGCGCAGTTCGCCAACAAGGTCCAGAGCGCGATGCGCTTCGGCTTCGGCGGGCACCTCGAGAAGAAGCACTGAACCCAGCGGGCGGCGCCCGCCGCACCGGTCACTGCAGCCCGGCCGCGCGCAGCGCGCGGTTGCCGATGTGCTGCATGATGCCCAGCACCGCCACCAGCAGCACGATGCCGACGATGACCGCCGGCAGTCCCTGCCTGTCCATCAACTCGCGCAGGCCGGTGGCGCCGGTCGCGGCGCCCTGCGCGCCGATCCACACGGCCACCGCGGTGCGCGGCAGCATCCCGGCGATGCTGCCCCCGATCATCGGCCAGAAACGGACGCCGGTGGCGGCCAGCACCAGGTTGGTGAATGCGAACGGCGAATTCGGCGGGAACCGCAGCAGCGCCACCAGGCCGGCCGTGCGCAGCGGCGATGCATCGACGAGCGCGGCGCGCACGACGCGCCACTTCGGATGGCTGTCGATGCGGGAGCGGACGGCGTCGCCCGTCACGGCACGCGAGAGCGCCCAGCCCAGCAGCGCGCCGCCGACGTAGCCGAAGACCGACACGGGAAGCCCCGCCGCGAATCCGAAGATCCAGCCCGCGAACACGGCCTGTGCATACGTGGGCAGCAGGCCGACGCCGGCGCAGACCGCGAAGGCCGCCATCGCGATGCCGATGCCCGCGCTGCCCTGGGCACGGAACCACTCGGTGACCTCGGCCAGGTAGTAGAAGAGGACCAGGCTGATGCCCAGGGGCAGCGTGAACCACGCCAGCGCGAGCGCGGCGGTGGCGATGAGGCGCGGATCGCGTGCGGGGCGCTCACTCACGGGGCCGCCAGGCCGCCGTCGGCGGGCTTCTCGGGCACGTGGCCCGGGGCGCGCGGGTCGCGCTTGCCGGTGGCGGCGGCGCCACCGATCGGGTCGCCGGGCGGCGGGGTCACGGGGCCCATCTCGGCCAATCGCAGGCGCACCTGCGCGAAGTACTGGTCCGCGAGCGCCCAGAAGTGCGCCGGCACCGCCCAGTCGGGCGAGGAGAACCGCACCGTCGGCGGCTCCGCGGACTCCAGCGTCGCGGTCAGGCGCCACTTCTCCTCCTCGCGGTGAGGCGCCAGGCCGGGCGTCACGACGTCGCGCTTCAGGTCGCGAGACATCACGATGCGGCGGCCGGACTCGTCGACCAGCACGTCGTTGCCGATGACGATCCAGTCCGCGTAGCGCGGCTGGTTCGCGGCCTGCTTCATCGCCTGCCAGACGTCGCCCGAGGGACGGTCGTCGTACACGTGCGAGGCCTCGTGGGAGCAGCCGGCAAGCGCGGCGGCCACGAGGGCGGCGGCGGGCAGGCAGCGGGCGACGGAATCACGCATCGGGGATCTCCGCATTGATGTGGACCTTCTGCACGTCGTCATGCTCCTCGAGGGCGTTGACCAACTTGGCGACCCGGGCGGCGGTGTCGCCATCGACCTCCACCGTGTTGGCGGGGATGAACGTCACCTCGGCACTGTCGAATGCGATGCCTGCGGCCTCGAGCGCGTCGCGCACCTTGGCAAGCTCGGTCGCGGGCGTGGTGACCTGCCAGCCCTCCTCGCCGCCCTCGATGTCCTCGGCGCCCGCGCCGAGGGCGACGTCGAAGAGCCGCTCCTCGGTGGTGCTGCCGGCGGGGACCAGGACCACGCCGCGCTGGCTGAAGCTGAACGAGACGCTGCCGGGCACGCCGAGGTTGCCGCCGTTCTTGTCGAAGAGGGTGCGGATCTCGGCCGCCGTCTTGTTGACGTTGGCGACGAGGCACTCGGCGATCAGCGCGACGCCGCCCGGGGCGTAGCCCTCGTAGCGCACCGGCTCGAAGTTGTCGGCGTCGTCGGCGCCGGCGCCCTTCTTGACCGCCTTCTCGATCGTGTCGCGCGGCATGTTCGCCGCCTTGGCCGCGTCCACGGCAATGCGGAGGACGGCGTTGAACTTCGGGTCGGGGCCGCCCTGCCTCGCGGCGACGATGATCGCGCGCGAGCACTTGGACCAGATCTTGCCGCGCTTCGCGTCGACCGCGGCCTTGCGGTGCTTGATGTTCTTCCAGGCGCTGTGTCCGGCCATCGTGGGGAACCTTCGCTCACTTCGGGGGAACCGCCGGCGCGGGAGCGCCGACCGGGGGAGCCTTGCCGTTGGCCAGCGCGTCCAGCCTGGCGCGCGCACGGGCGGAAAGGGCACCCTCGTGCTCGTCGTGATACCTGCCCGCGTCGATCCCCGCCAGCCCGAGCTGCTTCCGGAAGACCCGGCGCAGGACGGCCAGGTGCTCCTCGCGCTTCATGCCGGACTCGGAGAGCCGGAGCGACTCGCGCCAGGCGGTCTCGGCACCCGCGTGGTCTCCCGCCAGCCAGAGTGCGTCGCCCAGGTGCTCCTGCTGGACGGCCGATGCGCCACGGCCGGCGGCCGCGACCGCCCGCCGGAGGAGCGTCACCGCGCCGGGGCCGTCCGGGCCGTCGGCCAGGCGCCCCTGCAGGGCACGCAGCCAGCCCATCGAATCGAGGGTCCCGGGGTCGTTGGGGCGCAGCTCCAGCGACCGACGCAGCAGCGACTCGGTGCCGGCGTCCGCCGCGCCGCGTTCCAGCCGGGACCACGCCAGGTTGTTCAGGATCACCGGATCGTCGGGGTCGATCGCGCGGCCGGCCGACAGGATGCGCTCGGCGCCGCTGCGGTCGCCGGCCACGGAGAAGATCCCGGCGAGCGCGTCGTACGTGGACGCGGGGCGGCTGCCCGTGCCGAGCGGGCGGAGCCCCTGCGCCTCGAGCCGGCTGACCAGCGCCATTGCGTCCTCGGCGCGGCCGCCGGCCAGCGCGTCGCAGGCGACGGCGGCACGTACGAGCGTGGCCAGCTCGTCGTCGTCCAGTTCGTCCAGGTCCTCGAGGCGCGCGCGCAGGAAGGCAGCGCCCGCGAGCGGCTGGCCCTGCGCCACCAGGAAGTCGGCGGCGGCGCGCCACGGCTCGGCGTCCAGCCGCAGGTCGTCGCGCGCGGCTGCCTCGGCGCCGATCATCGCGGCCGCGGCGGCACGCTCGTCGGCAGCCAGTTCGGGATCGGTCACCGCCGAGAGCGCCTCGAAGGCGTAGAACTCGAGCGGCGCGAGCGGGTCGGACAGGATCCCGTCGCGGGCGATCCGGCGCATCACGGGAGCCCGGCCCTCGGTCGCCGCCGGCACGCGGCGGCAGAGATCGAGCGCGACGGCGCGCAGCGAGGTCGGCGGCTGGTACGCGGCGTCGCAGAAGGCGCGCAGCGCGTCCATCGCACGGTCGGGGGCACCCCACTGCAGCTCCAGCGCGGCCTGCTCCAGCGCGCGGCGCGGGCCGGGCGGCAGCGAAGCCGTGCGCGCGCGGCCCGCGGCGAGCGCCTCGGGGTTGCGGCCCGCGGCGCGGAGTGCGGCCTCACGGACGCCCAGCACCAGCGTGTCGTCCGGGTCGGCGGCAAGGCGGGCGTCCAGGCGGGCGAGCGCCTCGGCGGCCCGGCCGCCGCCGACGGCCTGGAGG
>CANHFL010000013.1 GCA_947459855.1 Planctomycetaceae bacterium
ACGTCCTCGCGGTCGACGAAGCTCATCTCGAGGTCGATCTGGCTGAACTCGGCCTGGCGGTCGGCGCGCGGGTCCTCGTCGCGCAGGCACTTGCAGATCTGGATGTAGCGGTCGAAGCCGGCCACCATGAGGATCTGCTTGAAGAGCTGCGGGCTCTGGGGCAGGGCGTACCACATGCCCTGGTGCAGGCGCGCCGGCACGATGAAGTCGCGGGCGCCCTCGGGCGTGCTCTTGATGAGGAGCGGCGTCTCGATCTCGGCGAAGCCGTTCTGCGTGAAGTAGTCGCGCGCCAGCTTGGTGACCTTGCTGCGCGTGCGAAGGATGTGCTGCATGCGCGGGCGGCGCAGGTCGATGTAGCGGAACTTGAGGCGCGTCTCCTCGCCGATCTTCTCCGCCTCGTGCTCGTCGGGCAGGATCGGGGGGTTCTCGGCCTTGTTGAAGATCTCGAGCTCCTCGGCGACCAGCTCGACCTCGCCGGTGGCGAGCTTCGGGTTGGGGTCGCCGGCGCGCTTGCGCAGCGTGCCGCGGACGCCGATGACGTCCTCGCGGCGGAGCGCCTTGGCCTTCTGCACGACGTCGGGGTGGCCCTGCTCGAGGTCGAAGACGACCTGGCAGAGGCCGTCGCGGTCGCGGAGGTCGATGAACAGCAGGCCGCGACCCTGGTCGCGGTAGGTGTTCACCCACCCGTTGAGGGCGATGGTCGAGCCGGCGTCGGCGAGGCGGGGCTGTCCGCAGAAGTGCGTGCGCTTGAGCATGGGAAGGGCGGGAGGATAGGGTCTATCCTGCCCCCGTGCCCACCGTCCTGCTGACCGCGTTCGAGCCCTCCGGCGATGCCCACGCCGCGCCGCTGGTGCGTGCGCTGCGGGAGATGTCCCCGGACGTGCGCGTGGTGGGGTGGGGCGGTCCACGGATGCGCGCCGCGGGCTGCGAGATGGCCGGCGAGACCGCGCGCGACGGGGCCATGGCGCTGGCGGGGTTCAGCAAGATCGCGAGCGTGCGGCGGACGGTGCACGAGATCCGCGCATGGGCGGCGAAGAACCCCGTGGACGTGCACGTGCCCGTCGACAGCCCCGCGGCGAACTGGCACATCGCGAAGTGGATGAAGGCGCACGGGCGCGGCGCGGCGGGCGGGTCGCGCGTCGTGAACCTGGTGGCGCCGCAGCTCTGGGCGTGGGCGCCGTGGCGCATCCGCAAGTGGCGCCGCACGAGCGACGCGATCCTCTGCCTGCTGCCGTTCGAGGAGTCGTGGTTCACGTCGCGCGGCGTGCGGGCGCACTTCATCGGGCACCCGGTGCTCAGCCACCCCGTGGGCGACGACGCGCGTGCGCGCGCCGCGGCCTTCCCCGCCGGCGCGCCGAAGCTCCTGCTGCTGCCCGGCAGCCGCTCCAGCGAGGTGCGCGCCAACATGCCGCGCATGCTCGACGTCTTCCGCGCGGTGTCGCGCACGCGCCCCGGCCTGGTTGGCCTCGTGATGGCCGCGAACGACGCGCTGGTGCCGCTGGTGCGCGATGCCGCGCACGGCGCCGCCTGGCCCGCGAACCTGCACGTGGCGTCCGGCGACCCCGACGCCGCGATCGCGTGGTGCGACTGCGCACTGAACGTCAGCGGCACCGTCAGCCTGGACCTGACGCACCAGCGCAAACCGATGGTCGCGCTCTACATGACGGGCCTGGTGAGCATCGCCGGCAGCAAGGTGCTGCTCTCGATGCACGACCGCCTGCTGCCGAACATCGTTGCGGGCCGCCGGATCGTGCCGGAATTCGTGCCGTGGGGCGGGGCGGTGCGGCCGGTCGTGGACGCGCTGGGCGCGCTGCTCGACGACCCGCGCCTGCGCGCGCGCACGTCGCGCGACCTGGACGCCGTCGCGCGTCGCTTCGAAGGACACGACCCCGGCCGCGAGGCAGCCGGGGTCGTGCTCGGGTTCATCGATCGCGGTCACGCGTGAGCGCGCCGCGGGCGTGGTTCACTTGATCGGCTCGAAGCTGAACGTCTGGCCGCCGACGACCGCCTCGGCCATCAGGCCCTCGGGCGTGATCACGTAGCTGGCGACGCCGTCCTTGTAGGGCACCACGGTGCCGGTGCCGGCGCCCGCCGCCACGGCCGACGCGCCGGCGTTGAAGGCGACCTCGCCGCGCTTGAACTTGTCGAACGCGCCCTTGTCCTGGAAGAACGTGACCTGCGCGTAGCTCTGGCCACCGATCTGCGCACCGATGGTGCCGCCGCCGACCGAGCTCTTGCCGACCAGGTTGCCGCCCTGGAACACCAGGCCGCCGCCGCCGAAGCCGCCGATGATGAAGCCGCCCTTGCCGATCGAGGGATACACGGCATAGGCGTAGGCCTTGCCGAACTCCTTCGCGGCCACGGGGTCCTTCTTCTTGAACTTCGCGATGGTGGCGTCGACGTCCTCGCGCGTCGCCTGCTGCTTCTCCTCGGTGGTCATCTTGCTGTCGGAGCAGCCGGCCGGGAGGGCGATCGAGGCGAACAGGACGCAGGACGCGAGTGCGGTGTGGATCTTCATGGCGCGGAGGATAGCGGGCGTGCGCCGCGCCGGGTCACGGATCGGCGCGCTGCAC
Organism: Planctomycetaceae bacterium; assembly: GCA_947459855.1. Lineage (GTDB taxonomy): Bacteria > Planctomycetota > Phycisphaerae > Phycisphaerales > SM1A02 > UBA966. The sequence continues at coordinate 2,574 of CANHFL010000013.1, forward strand.
CTGCACCACCGCCACCGCCGCGACCGCGTGCCCGATGCGGTCCGCGATCGGCACGAACCGCACGCGCGGCACGTCGACCGGAAGGCCCTCGACGCGGAGCGTGCGCTCGAACGCCGCCAGGTCGCGGCGCGCGTCCGCCTCGTCGCGCGCGAACAGCACCATCGCCAGGAACGCGTGCCGGATGCCCTCGGCGGTGGCGAGGCGAACGATGTCCTCGCTGGGCGCTCCCAGCAGCTCGGCGGCGTAGCGGCCGTTGGGGCCGTCGGCGTGGAAGACGCGCGCGGTCTTCACCTCGACCCACGCGGCGTCGGCCAGGTCGACCGCGTCCGCCGGCGCGAAGAGGTCGGGCTCGTCGTCCGGCGCCCGGAGCGCACGGCCCTCGGGGCAGGCGACCAGGTCGCACCGCTCGCCCCGCGACCGCCGGCGTTCCGTCCGCGCGGCCGGATAGCGCTGCTCAGCGTGGACGGCGTGGCCCGCCGCCCGCAGGCCGTCCGCCAGCAAGGGGTGGAGCGCGGTCTCGTCGAGCGCATCGATCCCGAACGGGCTCTGCTCGGCGTCGCGGGTGGCGGCGGCGGCGGCAAGCCCGTCGGCAAGTGCGTCGGCAAGGTCGGCAGGACCGATCATCCGGCCCTATTATCACACGCCATGATCCGCCGGACCGCCTCCATCGTCGCCGCACTCACGGGTGCGGCGTTTCTTTTCGCCGCCGCGCCGGTCCCCGGGGACGGCGGCACGCTGAAGATCGTCAGCAGCCTCCCGCGCACCGGCAGCGCCAACAGCCAGACCACCTCGATGGTCAACGGCATCAAGATGGCGATCGAGGAGCGCGGCGGCAAGGTCGACGACTGGACCATCTCCTACGAGGACTGGGACGACGCCAGCCCGCAGAAGGGCAACTGGGACCCGGCCGTCGAGGCCGCCAACGCCAACAAGGCCGCCGCGGACACGCAGATCGTCGGCTACATCGGGACCTACAACTCGGGTGCCAGCAAGATCGCGATGCCGATCCTGAACAAGGCCGGCCTGGTCATGATCAGCCCCGGCAACACGTATCCCGGGCTGACCAAGCCGGGCACCGGCGAGCCGAACGAGCCGCGCATCTACCGCCCCTCGGGCAAGATCAACTACTTCCGCGTCGTCCCCACCGACGACATCCAGGGCGCCGTGGCCGCCGAGTTCTGCATGAAGGACCTTTCCGCGAAGAAGGCCTTCGTCCTGCATGACCGCGAGCTGTACGGCAAGGGCATCGCCGACGTCTTCAAGAAGACCTCGGAGGGCGCCGGCATGCAGATCGTCGGCTTCGAGGGCATCGACTCGAAGGCCTCGAACTACCGATCGCTGGTCACCAAGATCCGCGCCGCGAACCCCGACGTCGTCTTCTACGGCGGCACCACCCAGACCAACGCGGCGCAGATCCTGAAGGACCTGCGCGCCGGCGGCTGCAAGGTGCCCTTCGTGAGCCCGGACGGCACCTTCGAGGAGGCCTACATCGAGGCCGCGGGCAAGGAGAACATGGAGCGCGACGAGAAGGGCGGCGGCGGCGTGTACATCACGTTCGGCGGCCTGCCCGCGAAGGAGCTCAAGGGCGAGGGCGCCGAGTTCGTCAAGCGCTACATGGCGAAGTTCGGCAAGGAGCCCGAGGGCTACGCGGTGTACGGCTACGAGGCCGCGCGCGTGCTGCTCGACGCGATCGACCGCGCCGACACGAAGGACCGCGCCGCGATCCTGGCGGCCGTCGCCGCGACGAAGGACTTCACCGGCCCGCTGGGCACGTGGAGCTTCGACCTGAACGGCGACACCACGAACCGCACCATGAGCGTGAACACCGTGAAGAACGGCAAGTTCGAGTTCGTGAAGGCGTCCGGCACCGCGCCCGCGCAGGACCACTGATGCTTCGAGCCGCCGCGGCCGCGGAGAACCTCGCGATCGCCGTCCTCGGCCAGGCCGGGGCGGTGCTGCCTGCGTTCGGCGCGGACGGGCAGCTGTCCGGGCAGGAGGTCTTCTCGCAGCAGCTGGTGACCGGCCTCTCGAACGGCATGATCATCGCGCTGATCGCCATCGGCTACACGATGGTGTACGGCATCATCGAGCTGATCAACTTCGCGCACGGCGACCTGTGCATGCTCGGCGCGTTCCTGGCGCTGACGATCGTCGGTGCCCTGGGGATGGCCGAGTGGTCGGGCGTGGGCGGGGTGGGCGGCGTGGTGCTGCTGCTCTTCTCGGCGGCGGTGTTCTGCGGCGGGCTGAACTGGTCGATCGACCGGCTGGCGTACCGGCCGCTGCGCAAGGCCAGCAAGCTGAGCCTGCTGGTCAGCGCCATCGGCGCCAGCTTCATCCTGGTCAACCTGGGCCTCTTCTGGGGCGGCCTGCCGATGGACGTCTTCGCCGGCGGCGGCTCGAGCGCCGCGCCGAAGGACTTCCCCGCGCTGGTCTCGAACCGCGACGTGCTGACGCTGGGCGACGTGCGGTGGACGCTGAACGACCTGCTGGTGCTGGCCGTCACGGTGCCGCTGATGGTCGCGCTGACGGTGCTCGTGAAGTTCACCAAGCTCGGCAAGGCGATGCGCGCCGTCGCGCAGAACCCGACCGCCGCGCAGCTGATGGGCATCGACGTCGACCGCGTGATCGGGTCGACGTTCTTCATCGGCGGCGCGCTGGGCGGCTTCGCCACGGTCGTCTACAGCCTCTACAACAACACGATCAGCTTCCAGATGGGCTACCGCATGGGCATGGACGCGTTCATCGCGGCGGTGCTCGGCGGCATCGGCAACCTGCCCGGCGCGGTGCTCGGCGGCCTGCTGATCGGCGTGGTCCGCTCGATGAGCGACCAGTACGTCGAGGCGCGCTGGACGAACGCGGTGGTGTTCGGGATCCTGATCCTCATCCTGGTGTTCCGGCCCTCGGGCCTCCTGGGCGCCAAGCTCCGGGAGAAGGTGTGACCATGGCCGCGCCGCGTCGCAGGAACCTGCTCCTACCCGGCATCGCGCTCGCGGCGGCGGTGGCGCTGCCGTTCGTCGATTCGCGCCTGCCGCAGGAGTGGCAGCTCTCGCAGCCGGTGGTCGACGTCTTCGTCTACGCGATCCTGGGCCTGGCGCTCAACGTGCTGACCGGCTTCACCGGGCTCCTGAACCTGGGCGTCGCGGCGTTCGCCGCGCTGGGCGTCTACGCGTTCGCGATCTCCACCTGCGACATCTACCCGTTCCAGCTGGGCTTCTGGGGCGGCCTGTGCGCGGCGCTGCTGACCGGCGCGGTGGCCGGCCTGGCGCTGGGCGCCCCGACGCTGCGCGTGCGCGGCGACTACCTCGCGATCGTCACGCTCGGCTTCGGCGAGATCGTGAAGGACGTGCTGGTGAACCTGGAGCCCATCACGAAGGGCACGCAGGGCATCAACCCGCTGCCCAAGCCCTCGCTCTTCGGGCAGGACCTTGGCGCGACGGGGCAGTACCTGCTGATCCTCGGGATCCTGTTGGCGGTGGTCGTCGCCTGCCGCTCGCTGGAGCGCAGCCGCATCGGCCATGCATGGATCTCGATCCGCGAGGACGAGCTGGCCAGCCGCGCGATGGGCATCCAGCCCGACCGCACCAAGATGCGCGCCTTCGCCACGTGCGCCGCGCTGGCCGCGCTGGCCGGTGCGCTGATGGCCAGCCGGCTCTCGAGCTCCGGCGAACCCAACAACTACGACTTCCAGCTCTCGATCCTGGCGCTCTGCATCGTGATCGTGGGCGGCATGGGCAGCATCCGCGGCGTGCTCCTGGGCGCGCTGGTGATGGTCGGGTTCAACTCGATCCTGCTCGAGAAGCTGACCCGCGCGATCGGCACGCCGGATGCGCCGATGCCGGACGCGCTGGCGCACGCGCAGGGGCTCGAGAAGGTCGGCGTCTTCCTGCGCTCCTGGGCGCAGAACGTGCTGGTCAACCCGACCAACTGGAAGTTCCTGCTCTTCGGCCTTGCGCTGGTGCTGATGATGATCTTCCGCCCGCAGGGCTTCCTGCCGCCGGTGGGCGAGCACGAGGACCCGCCGAAGGACGCCGACGGCGCCAAGGGGAAGGGGGCCGCGGCATGAGCGGGCAGCCACTCCTGGAAGTCCGCGGCGTGACCATGCGCTTCGGAGGCCTGGTCGCGAACGAGAACGTCGACCTCTCGATCGAGCGCGGGCAGATCTTCGCGGTGATCGGCCCGAACGGCGCCGGCAAGACCACGCTGTTCAACGCGATCACCGGCATCTACCCGCCCACCGAGGGCGCCGTGCTCTTCGACGGCCACGCGATCGAGCGCACCTGGAGCGGCCGCTCGCTGCGGAACGCGCTCCTGGTGGGCGCGACCAGCGCGATCGTCGCGGTGGTGGGGCTGAACGCCACGCACCTGTGGAAGCACGCGATCGTCTCCAACTACGTCTACGGCGAGGCCTTCCCGTGGGGCAAGGCGGTCGGCGATTTCTTCGGCGGGCTGGCCGGGACGGGCTGGCTGGGCGGCGTGCTGCCCGCCGCGCTCGGCTTCGCGATGGGCGTCATGGCGTTCGTCGCGATCTGGAAGTCGCAGCGCCGGACGCCCGACATGATCGCGCGCGGCGGCATCGCGCGCACGTTCCAGAACATCCGCCTGTTCCCCGAGATGAACCTGGTCGAGAACGTCCTGGTCGGCATGGACCAGCACTTCCGCTCGGGCTTCTTCAGCTGCCTCTTCCGCCCGCCGTGGTTCTGGCAGGAGAAGGAGGCGATGCGCCGCAAGGCCTACGAGCTGCTGCGCTTCGTGAACCTGGAGCGCAGCGCCGCCGAGCTGGCGCGCAACCTGCCGTACGGCCACCAGCGCCGCCTGGAGATCGCGCGCGCGCTGGCCACCGGGCCCAAGCTGATCCTGCTGGACGAGCCCGCCGCGGGCATGAACCCGTCCGAGAGCGCGGACCTGATGGCGCTGATCCGCCGCATCCGCGAGAGCGGCATCACGGTGGTCCTGATCGAGCACGACATGAAGGTCGTCATGGGCATCAGCGACCGCGTCGCCGTGCTGCAGTACGGCAAGAAGATCGCCGAGGGCACGCCCGAGCAGATCAAGCGCGACCCGGTGTGCATCCAGGCGTACCTGGGGACGGAGGTGCTGGGATGAGCGCCGCCGCGCCGCTGCTGAAGGTCGAGGGCCTGAAGTGCGCCTACGGGCAGGCCGAGATCCTGCACGGGGTGGACCTGCAGGTCCGCCAGGGCGAGATCGTCAGCCTGATCGGCGCCAACGGCGCGGGCAAGTCGACGACGCTGATGTGCCTCTCGCGCGTGAACCGCGTGCGGGGCGGCCGCGTCACCTTCGACGGCCACGACATCACCGGCATGCGCCCCGAGCAGGTGGTGCGGCTGGGCCTGGTGCAGGTCCCCGAGGGGCGGCGCATCTTCCCGCGCCTGACCGTCCGCGAGAACCTGGAGATGGGCGCCTTCATCCGCCGCGACCGCGACGGCATCGAGGCCGACCTGCGCCGCGCCTACGACCTGTTCCCGATCCTGCGCGACCGCAGCGCCCAGCAGGGCGGCACGCTCAGCGGAGGTGAGCAGCAGATGCTGGCCATCGCGCGCGCGCTGATGAGCCGGCCGAAGATGCTGATGATGGACGAGCCCTCGATGGGCATCGCGCCGATCCTGGTGGCCAAGATCTTCGAGACCGTGCGCGACGTGCTGCGCGCGCAGGGCATGACGATCCTGCTGGTCGAGCAGAACGCGAACGCCGCGCTGCGCATGAGCGACCGCGGCTACGTGCTGGAGACCGGGAACATCGTGCTGACGGGCACGGGCCAGGAGCTCCTGGGCGACCCGCGCGTGCGCGCGGCGTACCTGGGCGAGTGAGCGCACCCGCGGTTCCCGCAGTGAATCGTGCGCTTTGTCGCGGGTGCGCGCGGCCCTAGACTCCGTCCCAGCACATGCGCACCTTCCAGCTCCGAAGCGATCTCGAGCGCCACAGCGTCAACGGCTACCGGCTCCCCCTGGGCCTGGAGCCGGTCGACCTGCCGGCGCCGGTCCAGGGCTACACGCTGGAGTTCGTCGAGGGCGACGACAACGCGCCCGATACCTACCGCTTCTACGCGGTGACCAGCTTCGAGCGCCTGGCGCCGCTGGTGCACGACCTGTTCGAGGCCCTGCCTGACGAGGTTTTCCCGCTGGTCGAGGTGGGCTCCAAGGACGCCTTCCGAGCGGTGGACATCTTCAGCGCGCGCGAGCCCGTGCCGTACGACGACTTCTTCGAGGCCTGGCGCGAGTTCGAGCAGGTCATCCTGGAGGACGGGTCGCTGGGTGCGGGTGCGCAGGCGGACGAGCCGTACATGGAGGTCTTCGTCGACAGCTGGAAGGGCGTCGAGGTGCAGGCACCCGTGGACCTGCGCGAGGAGATCGAGCGCATCATGGCGCTGCACGGCCTGGACGAGGTGCCCGAGACCTGGCCGCCCGACATCGACCGCCGTCCGGAGCCGCCGCTCCTGGTGCGCGAGATCCTGGTTCTGGACGACGAGGAGTGCCCGGACATCGACGAGATCCTGTTCCAGCTGCGCGAGTCGTGGGGCCTGGAGCTGGAGATCGACCCCGACCAGAACCTGGACGAGGCGGGCCGTCGCCTTGGCCGCACGCTCTGGCACGTGATCGCGATCGTCGAGAGCACCGACGAGGAGCACCCGCGTGCGGCATACGTGATGGCGTGGGCCACCGCCGCGAGCCTGGGCGAGGTTCAGCGCATGATCCAGGCGCGCCTGGAGGACCAGGACGAGTGGGCGTTCCACGGCCAGTGGTACGCGACCGACCGCGTGGCCTACGACGAGCGCCCCGACGACCTTTCGGACCTGCCGCCGCGCCGCTCGCGCAGCGAGGTCCACAAGCTGACGATCGAACCGGCGTGACCGCGGCCTGCGGCGTCAGCCCTTCGCGGCCCCGTTGAACGATGAGTCGCGTGCGCCGTACAGCCCGCGCTTGCGCACGTAGGCGGCCACCGCGGCGGTCAGCATGTCGGCGACCGGCTCGCCCGCGGCCAGTCGGCGGCGGATCTCGGTGGACGAGACCTGCACGGGGTCGATCGGCAGCGTCCAGCGCAGCCAGCGCTCGGCCCACGCCGCGTCGAACGCGGCGCGCACCAGGCCCGGCCATTCCTCGCGGGTATGCGGCGGGCGCAGCGCGACCGCGGGCTCGGCCAGGGTCGTCAGCCGCTCCCAGTCGCGCCACGTGCGGAAATTCAGCGCCTGGTCGCTGCCCACCACCAGCCGGAGCGGGCCGGACATGATGGCGCCGTCCGCCTGCATCCGCAGGATGCGCTGCACGGTGTCGATCGAGAAGCAGGGGGCCGCGGAGTCGACCTCGATGCGCAGGACCTGCGCGTCGGCGAGGTCGGCGAACGCCAGTTCGCACATCGCGACGCGCTCGGCCGGCGGCGCGGCGGTCTCGGTGCGCTGCGGGTTGCGCCACGCGGGCACCACCAGCAGCTGCTTCGCGCCCAGCAGGGCGTCGATGCCCCTCGCGAGCTCGACGTGCCGACGGTGCGGCGGGTCGAACGTCCCGCCGAAGATCACGATCGGCCGGTCGACGGGCACGGTGGCGGGGGTGGGTTCGGTCATGGCAGGGGCGGCATTGGACTCGAATGCCCCAGGCCGCGTTCGTTGGCGTCGAGCTGCAGCAGCGCGTCGCGCACCGCGCGCATCGCCGTGCGCGATCGGCGTCCGAGCGCGATCACGGACGGCAGGATCCAGGGGCGCGTGGCCAGGTCGCCTGCGACGGTGCCCAGCTGGGTCTCGCCCCAGCGGTCGGTCCATCGTCCGATGCCCGCGGGGAGCCGGTCGTCGACGGTGTCGCTGATGCCGCGGACGATCGCCCAGCGCCAGCCGCGCGTGGTCGCGATCTCGGCGAAAGCGGCCGACTCCATGTCGACGATGTCGGCTCCGTGCTCCGCCGCTGCGGCCCGCTTGGCGGCGGGGTCGGCCAGCGGGGCGTCGACCGAGAGACAGTTGGCGCGCCGGCCGGTCCAGCTTGGGGGGATCACGGAGGCCCAGGTCCGGCCGGTCGCGTCGCGGACGCTGGACACCCGCATCGCCCCTGCCCGGCAGTGGTCCGTCAGGCCTCCCGCGACGCCCGCCAGTATGACCAGGCTTCCCGGCGGCAGGACCGCGAACTGGCCCCAGCGTCGCACCGGGGCGGCCCCTGGCCCCGTGCAGGCCAACGCCCAGCCCCGTTCCCGGGCGGTCCGGGCCAGGGCGGAACATTCGAACTCCAGTGCACAGACGACCTGCATGGGTGGCGGGGGGCTGGTATACTCTCCCGCCTGTTCGACGGCCCCATCGTCTAGCCCGGTTCAGGACACATCCCTCTCACGGATGGAACAGGGGTTCGAATCCCCTTGGGGTCACTCCCACCGGCCGCGCGGCAGTCCACCGCGCGGCCCTTTGGTTCAAGGATCCGTGTCCTCGGATCCAGC
>CANHFL010000014.1 GCA_947459855.1 Planctomycetaceae bacterium
CTACTGGGCGTTGGTGAGGCACTGCGTCGCCTAATTAGGCGGCGAGAGCGTACTGCGTGTTGGCAGTCGTAGTGTTTGCATGCTTTTAGCGTGGCCTGCATGCTCCACGACGCGCCACGTCATGCGTTGCCTGTACGGTCGATGCCGGTACGGCCCCTGTTGTCAAAGATGCTGAAGTATAGGGAGCGTCCGGGACGCGGCCACGGAATCCCTCGCGGATTCCCCGCCCGGCCGCAGGCAGCGTGTGCGGCTGCGGCGCTGCGGCGTGATTATTCATCCGTCGCGCGTCCACGTGACGGGCTTCGCAAGCGCACCGCGCCCGTAGGGCAGCGCCGCGCGCTCGCGCGTCGTGCAGTAGTCCGGCCCGCCCATGCGGCCCACCGCACGGAGCTTCGCGGCGTCGATGTGGTACCGCTCGTGTGCGAGCGAATCGTCCAGGTGCACGTGCACGACCTCGCCGATGACCAGCGTGCTGGCGCCCTCGACGCCGGGTGCCATGCGCACCAGCTGGCGCGTGCGGCACTCGTAGCTGACGGGGCTTTCCAGCACGCGCGGGGCCCGGACCTTGGTGCCCCAGACGGGCGTGAGGCCGGTCAGCTCGAACTCGCTCTCGCCGTAGGGCAGGGGCTCGGCGCAGGCGACGATGCGCGCCAGGGTGTCCTCGGTGGCCACGCTCACCGTGAAGACGCCGGTGCCGCCTTCCTCCACGGGCTTCGCGTTGCGAAGGGTGTCCTTCTCGCCGGCGCCGCCGGGCGGGTTGGCCACGCTGACCACCAGGCACATCGGGTTGCTGCCGCAGCCCATGAAGAAGCTGAACGGCGCCACGTTCGGGCGGCCGTCCGGCCCGGCGGTGCCGACCACGGCGATGGGCCGTGGGACGATCGTCCCGATCATCAGGTTGTAGCGCAGGCCGATGGGGAGGTCCGCGGGGTCAAGCTCCATGCGCGGAGGGTAGGCGGGCCCTCCAAAAACGACCGGGGCTGCCCTCACCGCTCGGGCAGCCTCGCCGGTCTTTGGTCCCCACCCACCGCCGTCCCGTTTCCGGGCCTCAGCTGGGTGGACGATGTCGGATGTCCCGAACACGGATGCCGACCGGCACCGGTCGTGGGCACAGTGGCGTTGCATGGCCCGCGTGCCCATGGGACTTCGCCTTGAGCCGTTCCGCGAGCTGTTGGATGCGTTGCCAGATGCTGCGCATGGTTGCCTCCGTGTCGGGACGTCCATACCCTCGAATGCGGCGGGCGGTTCGGCAAGTCCCGGGAATGAAATTCGCGCGCCTTTCGGCGCGCGATGCGGGGCAGGGGGGTCGGGTCGTGCGGCCCGGGCGGCCTATTCGCCGATGTCCTCGGCCCAGAGGTCGGGCTTCTCGCGCTGCAGGCGCTCCATCAGCGCGATGCAGCGGGCGTCGTCGACCAGCGTCAGCTGGATTCCGTTGGCGCGCATCCAGTCCTCGGCGCCCATGAAGGTGCGGTGCTCGCCGATCACGACGCGCGGCACCTTGAACAGGATGGCGGTGCCGCTGCACATGGGGCACGGGCTCAGCGTGCTGACCAGCGTCAGGCGGCGCCAGTCGCGGCGGCGGCCGGCGTTGCGGATGCAGCTGACCTCGGCGTGCGCGGTGGGGTCGCCGCTCTGCACGCGCATGTTGTGGCCGGCGGCGACGACGGCGCCGGACTCGTCCAGCAGCGCGCTGCCGATCGGGATGCCGCCCTCGCTCCAGCCCTTCTCGGCCTGCTCGATCGCGGCGTCCAGGCCGCGGCGGATGATCTCGGGGGTGAGCTGCATGGTCAGGCGGCCTCCTCTTCGCCGTCGTGGAACGAGTCCTGGAAGGCGTCGCTCTCCTGGTCGACCTTGGCCATCAGCTTGCGGTCGGCCTCGATCTCCTCGTCCGTGCGCGAGTCGCCCTCGGCCTCCATCGCCTGCATGCGGCGCCAGTCCTCCAGGGTGATCAGCACGTCGCGCTGGATGCCGTTGCCCTTGTGCGGGCCCAGGATGCCGGCCTCGCCCATCTGGTCCACCAGGCGGCTTGCCCGGCCGTAGCCGATCGCCATGCGGCGCTGCAGGTGGCTGACGCTTCCGCGGCCGCTCTCGATGATGATCTCCACGGCCTTGTCGAAGAGCGGGTCGCGCTCGGCCGCGGAGATGCCGCCGGCCGCGCCGCCCTCGCCGTCCGCGCCCTCGGCGGTGCCGGGGCCCTTGATCGCCACCAGGACGCGCTCGAAGCTGGGCTTCGCGACGTTGCGCAGGAAGCCGGTGACGGCGCGCGCCTCGTCGTCGGAGACCAGCGTGCCCTGCGCGCGGCGCGTGACCTGGGCGCCGTTGGTCAGGGCCATCATGTCGCCGTGTCCCAGGAGCAGCTCGGCGCCCTTCTGGTCCAGCACGATGCGGCTGTCCATGGCGCTGTTCACGCGGAACGCGACGCGGCAGGGCATGTTCGACTTGATGAGGCCGGTGACCACGTTCGCCGAGGGGCGCTGCGTGGCCAGCACCAGGTGCATGCCGACCGCGCGTGCCTTCTGGGCGATGCGCACGATCGAGGTCTCGACCTCCTTGTGCGTGAGCATGAGGTCGGCCAGCTCGTCCACCACGAAGACCATGAACGGCAGGCGCTTCGGGACGCGCGCCCAGTCGGCGTCGCTGGCCGGGTTGATGCGCGACTTCAGCGTGTCCTCGTCCAGCTTGTTGTAGCTGTGGATGTCGCGCACGCCGGCGGACTTGAGCAGCTCGTAGCGCTCCTCCATCTTGCGCACGGCCCAGTCCATGATGCCGGCGGCCTTCGACATGTCGGTGACCACCGGGCACATCAGGTGCGGGATGTCGCTGAACTGCGCCATCTCGACCATCTTGGGGTCGACCAGCACCAGCTTCAGCTCGTCCGGCCGCTTGGTGTACAGCCAGCTCATGATGATGGTGTTCATGCAGACGCTCTTGCCGCTGCCGGTGGTGCCGGCGATCAGCATGTGCGGCTGCTTGGAGAGGTCGAGCACCATCGGCTCGCCGGCGCCGTCCTTGCCGAGGAACATCGGCAGCGCCATGCCGTTGGCGGCGGGGCCGCTCATCAGCTCCTTCAGGCGCACCTTCTCCTTCTGCGGGTTGGGCACCTCGACGCCGACGGCCGTGCGGCCGACCATGTTCGGGATGATGCGGATGTTGGGCGCCTTGAGCGAGCGCGCCAGGTCGACGCAGCGGGCCGTGAGGGCCGCGACGCGCGTGCCGGGCGCAAGCTCCACCGAGTACAGCGTGACGACCGGGCCGCTCTCGATGCCGGAGACCGAGCCCTCGATGCCGTACTGGTGCAGCGCGGCCTCGAGCGTCGCGGCCTGGCCGCGGACGTGCTCCTCGATGGACGCGCTGAAGTTGCCCTCGGGCTCGTCCAGCAGGTCGAGCGTCGGGAACTTGTAGCCCGAGTAGTCCTCGGTGCGCGGGATGTCCTCGTCGCGCAGCTTGGTCTTGGTGGGGGCGCTGGCCATGCGCAGCGGGAGCTTGGCGGCCTTGGCGCGCAGCTCCTCGGCGGTCAGGGGCTTGGCGACGGGGACCGTCTCGGGCGCGGCGTCGATCTCGTCGTCGTCCTCGTCCTCTTCGTCTTCGTCCTCTTCGTCGTCTTCCTCGTCGTCGTAATCCTCGTCGTCGACCTCGTCCTCGTCATCCTCGAAGTCGTCGTCCTCGTCCTCCTCCTCGTCCTCATCCTCGTCGCGCTTGGCGTCCTCGATGACGGTGGCCTCCATCGCGCTTGCGCCGGCCTTGCGGCGGGTGCGCGCGGGGGCGGCGGTCGCGCCGACGCCGGCGAGCGCGGGCTGCGGACGCCCGCCGCGGAACGTGGCCAGCAGGCCCGCCCAGTCGAAGCGCCACAGGGGCTCCAGGAACGAGAGGCCGCGCATCACGGCGCCGGGGACGCGGACCAGGACCTCGTCGGCCGCGACGGTGGCGCCGATGACCGCGCCGCAGAGCAGGATCAGGCTGGTGGCGACGCCGCTGAAGCGGGCGCCCAGCTGCGCGACCATCCACTGCGGGATCAGTCCCGCCTCGATGCCCGCGACGGGGCCCACGCGGCCGAACCACTGCGCGTGCAGGCCGCTGACGGCCATCAGCAGGAGCAGCGCGCCGACCGCGCGCAGCCACAGGTGCTGGATGCGGTGGCCCATCGGCCACGCGACCAGCGCGGCGACGACGAGCGCGAGCACCGGCCAGATGCCGTAGCCGACGATCGCGTACGTCCAGTACGACACCGCCGCGCCGGCGTTGCCCAGCAGGTTGGAGGGCGGTTCGTTGTGGACGGCGACGGCCTGCGAGGGCCAGTCGGCGCTGTTGAACGACCCGAGCGCCAGCGCGAACGCCAGGGTGGCGCCGCAGCCGGCGAGCCACCCCACCTTCGCGCGGAACTCGGAGTTGCTCCAGGGGTGCGGGACGGTCGATCCTTCGGTCGTCTTCGAACGGGCCATATTCCGGACTTCATCGGCCAGAACGGGCCGAAGCGCCCGATCTTTGCGGACCCTCCGGGGGGCCGTTACCATCCCCGCGCCGATGCACTTCGCCCTGATCGACACCATCCTGGAGCAGACCCCGGACCGCGTGCGGGCCGTCAAGCAGGTCACCCTCGCCGAGGAGTACCTCCAGGACCACTTCCCGACGTTCCACGTCCTTCCGGGCGTGTTCATGCTCGAGGCCCTGGTCCAGGCCGCCCGGGCGCTCCTGGAGGCCCAGGGGCACCCCCGGATGGTCCTGGGGGGCGTCAAGGCGATGCGCTACGGCACGTTCGTCCGGCCCGGCGAGGCCCTGGAGGTCGACGTCCAGCTGGACAAGACCCAGCCCGACGGGACGTTCGTTTTCAAGGGCACCGGAACCGTCCGCCGACAGGGGGGCGGAGAGGCGGAGACAGCCGTCTCGGGCCGCTTTACCATGCGCCCCCTGCGGATCCCCCCGCAGACCCCGGTCCAGGCCTGACCCGGTCGGCCTGACCCGGACCCCCGGCCCCCCACGGGCCGGCAGCACGGATGCACACCAACGGAGACACCATGTCCATTTCCCGCGCCGACATCGAAGCCAAGGTCACCGAAGTCCTCGAGAGCGCCCTGGGCGCCGATGCCGACGACATCGTCCCCACCGCCACGCTGACCGAGGACCTCGGCGCGGAGAGCATCGACTTCCTCGACATCCAGTTCCAGCTCGAGAAGAAGTTCTCCACCCCGGAGAAGCCCTTCAAGATCGAGCAGGGCGAGCTGTTCCCCGAGAACATGATGTCGAACCCCGAGTACGTCAAGGACGGCAAGTTCACCGACGCCGGCATGGCCGTGCTGAAGGAGCGCATGCCGCACGTCGACCTCGCGGTGTTCGCGGCCGACCGCAACGTCAAGGGCCTGGCCAAGATCTTCACGGTGAAGAGCCTCTGCGACTTCATCGAGCTGAAGCTGAAGAAGTGATCCCCGCGCGCGCCGGCGAACCCGGCGCGCGTGCTTTTTTGGAGCCGCCATGCGCTGGATGTGGATCGACACCATCGTGACCTACGAGCCGGACCGCCGACTGGTGGCCATCAAGAACGTCTCGCTGGCCGAGGAGCACCTGCACGACCACTTCCCCGCGAAGGGCGCGCTGCCCGCGCAGCCGGTGATGCCGGCGTGCCTGATGGTCGAGGGCATGGCGCAGACCGCGGGCATCCTGACGGGCAGCCTGCGGCGGTTCAAGGAGAAGGTCGTCCTGGCGAAGATCCAGAAGGCCGAGATCCACGCGGACGTCGTGCCCGGCCAGTGCATCCGCTACGACGCGCGCATCGAGCGCATCGACCCGATGGGCGCCGGCACCAGCGGCACGATCGAGCGATTCGACCACCGCACGGGGCAGTGGGAGAAGATCGGCGAGACCGAGATCATGTTCAGCCACGTGGACCAGAACATGAGCGGCCTGGCGTTCCCCGAGCACAACTTCGTGTTCAGCGACAGCTTCCGGAACGTGCTGCGCGCCAGCGGGCTCGGGCACCTGATGGACTGAGCCCGGGGAAAAAACGGACCCCGTCCGGGGAGGCACAAACCGGACGGGGCCGATCCAGAGGCTTGTCGGGCCCTCACCGCTCGGGCCCTTTGGTCAAGTGGGCCCATACAGCTCGGGCCCGTGGTTCAGGGGGCCCACACCTCTCGGGCCCTGTGCGAGTGGGCCCAAACGACGCGGGCCCTGTTTCAAGTCGGGCCCACACCTCGAAGGCCCGTGTTCCATGGGCCCCTCCCTCTCAGGGGGCCCGTGTTCCGTGCCCGGGCGCAACCCTCCAGTGCGCCCGAGACATCCATCACGGTCGATTTCATCGGCTGCCGCGCAAGGCGACTGCAGCGCGATTCGCGCGATTCCTCAGTCGATTTCCGTCTGTGCGGGCTTCTCGGGCCATCGGCTAGCCTCTTTCCCCGCAGGAGCCCCAACCATGGCACGTCACCTCGCGGTCTACACCGGCAGCTTCGACCCCATCACCCTCGGGCACCTGGACGTGCTGGCCCGTGCGCGCACGATGTTCGACGAGGTGATCCTGGCGATCGGCCACAACCCGAGCAAGCCGGCGCTCTTCAGCTTCGACGAGCGCCTCTCGCTGGCGCGCGCATGCGTGGCTGACATGGTGGAGGCCAAGCCCGGTGGTGCGCCGGTGCGCGTCGAGGTCTACAGCGGCCTGACGGTGGACTTCGCGCGGCAGGTGGGCGCGGCCGCGATCGTCCGCGGCATCCGGAACGTCAGCGACCTGGCCGCCGAGTGCCAGCTGGCGATCACCAACCGCCAGGTGGCGGGCATCGAGACGGTGTTCGTGGTGACGGGCGAGAGCTTCGCCTACACGAGCTCCAGCCTGATCAAGCAGATCGCGGCCTTCGGCGGCGAGCTGGACAAGCTGCGCCCGCTGGTCCCCGCGCGCGTGATCACGGCGCTGGACCGCAAGCGCAACGACCCGCACGACCCGCTGGGCAAGCTGGCGGCGGAGCATCATGGCGAGGCGGAGGGCTGAGGCGCGTCCGCGCGGCCCCTACACTTCCCGCCCCATGGCCACTTACCGCGTGATCTCGATCGGCACCCTTGCGCACAATCCGGAGTGGGGCGAGCGCGGCGACGTGCGGCCGGCGCATGCGACGACGACGCTGATCGAGGCGGGCGACGAGCGCATCCTGGTCGACCCCTCGCTGCCGGAGCAGATCCTGGTGCCGCGGCTCGCGGAGCGTTCGGGGCTGAAGCCCACCGACATCACGCAGGTGTTCCTCACGAACTTCCACCCGATGCGGCGGCGCGGGCTGGCGGCGTTCGAGGACGCGCGCTGGTACGTCAGCGAGCTGGAGCGCGAGGCCGTCGGCGCGCAGCTGGTCGAGAAGTTCCAGGAGGCCGAGCGCGCGGGCGACGGGGACCTGGCCGCGGCGGTACGCGCCGAGGTCGCGCAGCTGCAGCGCTGCAAGGCCGCGCCCGACCGGCTGGCGGACGGCGTTGACCTGTTCCCGCTGTACGGCGTGACGCCGGGCAGTGCGGGGCTGCTGCTGCCGCTGCCGGCGTACACGGTGCTGGTGGCGGGCGATGCCGTCGCCACCTCCGAGGCGCTCGAGCGCGGCAAGGTGATCTCGCCGGTCTTCAACCTGGAGCAGGCGCAGGAGAGCTTCAAGGAGGCCGTGGAGATCGCGGACGTCATCGTCTGCGGACGCGATAACGCGGTCCTGAACCCGCTGCGGCGCTCGATGTGACGCCCGCGGGCGCATGGGGCCCGGCAACCCGCCCCGCATACACTTGGCCGTCATGACCACGGCCAAGCCGACCACGCTCCGCGACCTGCAGCGCATGTCCCGGCAGGGCGAGAAGTTCGCCTGCCTGACCTGCTACGACGCGACCACCGCGCGCTGGCTGGCCGGCGCCGGCGTCCACGTGCTGCTGGTCGGCGACACCGCGGCCGAGATGATCCTGGGCCATTCCAGCACGGTGCACGCGCCGCTCGACTTCCTGGTCATGCTGACCGCCGCCGTGAAGCGCGGCGCGCCCGGGAGCGTGGTGATGGCCGACATGCCGTTCATGAGCTACCAGGCCGACGACGCCGAGGGCGTCCGCAATGCCGGCCGCTTCCTGACCGAGGGCAACGCCGACTGCGTCAAGATCGAGGCCGACCGCACGTTCGCGCCGCTGGTCGAGAAGATGGCGCGCGCCGGCATCCCGGTGGTGGCGCACGTGGGCAGCCGCCCGCAGCAGGCGAAGATGAAGGGCGGCTACATGAGCGCCGGCCGCACCGCCGAGGGCGCGATGCGCATCCTGCACGACGCCGCGGCGCTGGAGGCCGCGGGCGCATGCATGCTGCTGGTCGAGGCCGTGCCCGCCGAGGTCGCGGCAATGATCGTCGAGCGCGCGACCGTGCCGGTGATCGGCTGCGGCGCGGGCACCGCCTGCCACGGGCAGGTGGTCGTCCTGCAGGACATGCTGGGGCTCACGCACTGGCAGCCGGCGTTCGCGCAGCCCGTCGTGCGGCTGGGCGAGCAGCTGGACGCCGCCGCGCGCACATGGTGCGACCGCGTGCGCACCGGCCAGCTGGGCGATCACCCGTACACGATCGCCCCCGACGAACTGGCGCGCCTGCAGCAGCTGGCCGCGCACGCCCCCTGACGCCATGCGGGAACCCGCCGCCACGCGCATCCTGCCGCCGCTCCTCCTTGCGGTCGGCGCCGTCGCCAGCCTGTGGGCTGTGCCGGCGCTCCTGCGCACGGCCGACACGGTGCGCACCGCGCGCGCGGTGGACGCGGCGGAGAAGCGGCTCGATGCGGGGTCGGTCCTGCCCGCCTTCAACGCGGCGCTCCGCGACATCGGCGACTCGGTCGAGCCGTCCGTCGTGCACGTGAGCATCGCCGGCGAGGCCAAGGGCCGCGGCGGCACGCGCGCCTTCACGCAGACCGGGTCGGGCTGGGTGTGGGACGCGCAGGGGCACGTCGTCACCAACGCGCACGTGGTGGACGGCGCGGCCGCCATCGAGGTGCAGCTGCACGACGGCGCGCTGCGCGCGGCGAAGCTGGTGGGCCTGGACCTGCGGACCGACATCGCGGTGCTGGAGATCGAGTCCGCGGACCTGCATCCTGCGCGCCGTTCCAACGAGCTGCCAGCGCAGGGCGACATGGTCTTCGCGTTCGGGTCGCCGTTCGAGTTCCGCTTCAGCATGTCGAGCGGCATCGTCTCGGGCATCGGGCGCAGCGCGGGCCTGGCCGAGGTCGAGTACGAGAGCTTCATCCAGGTGGACGCCGCGATCAACCCGGGCAACTCTGGCGGGCCGCTGGTCGACGTGCGCGGCCGCGTGATCGGCATGAACACGGCGATCGCGACCGGCCGCGGCAGCACGATCGGCAGCGGGCAGTTCGCCGGCATCGGCCTGGCGATCCCGATGGCGATCGTCGAGAACGTGGTCGACCAGCTGATCGAGCACGGCCGCGTGGCGAAGGGCTGGCTGGGCGTGAGCGTGCTGGACATCCCGCAGGCGGGATCGGCGGCGCTGCGCAACCCGGTGTTCGCGGCGGTGGCCAAGCGGTACCAGGGCGACGGCGCGATGGTGACCATCGTGTCGAAGGGCAGCCCGGCCGAGCGCGCGGGCCTGCGTCCGGGCGACGTGATCCGCTCCGTCGGCGCGCGGCACATCGCGACGCGCGACGACGTGCTGAGCGAGATCGGCACGAGCCGCCCGGGCACCGAGGTCGCGATCGATGTCTGGCGCCCCGACGACGAGGCCGCCGCGGGCGGCACCAAGCTGACGGTGCGGCCGGTGCTGGGAACGCTGGACCCGGAGCTGAACGCCGGCCCGCTTCTGGACGCGCTGCGCCGCGCCGGTCTGGCCGAGCTGACGGACGCGCCGTTCACGCGCGGCGATGCGCGTTCGGGCGGGGTGCGGGTGGGCCGCTCCGCGGGCGCCCTGGCCGCCGACGTGCCCGCGGGCTCGACCATCGTGGCCGTGGACGGCCAGCGGGTCGCGCGGCTCGACGACCTGGTCCTGCGCCTGACGCGGCAGCTGGGGCAGCGGCCGCGGCTGCTGGGGGAACCGTCCGTGGCCCTGACCGTGGTCCGGCCGGACGGCACCGAGCGCGAGGTCGACCTGCCGTTCCGCTGAGCCGCGCCGGGCCGCTTCGGCCCCGGGTGCCCCGGTAGCATTCCCTGCTCGGATGACCGCCCCCTCCACCCAGACCGCCAGCCGCCCGGCCAAGGCGATCGCCGACGGCGCGCCCCTCCTCGAGGTGCGCGGCCTGCAGACGTGGTTCCCGATCAAGAAGGGCATCCTGCAGCGCGTCGTGGGGCACCACAAGGCGGTGGACGGCGTCGGCTTCCACATCCGCAAGGGCGAGACCCTGGGCCTGGTCGGCGAGTCGGGCTGCGGCAAGACCACGGTCGGCCGCACCATCCTGCGCCTGCAGCCGGCCACCGGCGGGCAGGTGCTCTTCGAGGGCAAGGACGTCTTTGCA
>CANHFL010000015.1 GCA_947459855.1 Planctomycetaceae bacterium
GCGCGATAACGCCGCCTCTGCAGGCATGACTTCCGAGCGCGACCTGCAATGGACCCGCGCCGTGGATCGTTCCGACCTGCGAAAGGTCGAGGACTTTCAGCCATGCCCAACGCAGATGCCCCGCACGAGTGCCGCCGCGCTGCCGCGTTGCTTCGTCCGGCGGGCGCCGCCATCGCCTTCTGCCTGCTCCTGCTGGCGGCGCGCCCAGTGCTGGCGCAGACGAACGTCCGCGCATGGTCCGCGTCCGGCCAGGTGTTCGTCGTCTGGCGCGTCGATGCGACGGCTCCCCTGACCTACGACGTCTACCGATCTTCGGCACCGATGACCTCCACCGCGCAGGCGACGCTTGCGGGCCGTGTGTTCGAGCCGGAATGGCGGGGCGAGCGCCTGAGACTCGTGGATCAGGCCGCGACCTGGCGGGTGCCGGCCGCGGGCGGCGGGATCTACCAGCTTGCGGCCAACGAGGGACTCTTCGTCTACACGCCGCGCGCCGGCGCCACCGAGTACTTCGCCGTGGTCCGCAACGGCAGCACGGCGGTCTCGACGACCAACCGCACCGCGGCGGCGGTCCAGGTCGGCTACGACCCGGTGGCTGCCCCGGTCACGTGCCATCTCCAGTACTCGGGCGTGACCACGCGCGGCTACCCGTTCAAGACCTGGGCCATGTGGGTCGACGGCCGCGATGACCCCGCCGACGCACGCCCCGACTTCCCCGTGATGGCGAACGCCGCCAAACACGGCGCGCCGCACGTCTTCTCCGTCTACGAGCCGACCGCCGGCCTGCCGGCCGGGCCATATCCCGTGACGATCTGCCTCCACGGAGGCGGCCCGTCCGGGACGCACTGGTCGTGGGCGCCGGAATCCGTCCATTACGCGAACGACGACGCCACGCCCCTCGGGGGCATCACGGTGGGCATGGACGACCGGCTGTTCGTCGCCACGAACGGCGTGGTCAACAGCGATCGCCCGACCAACTGGTTCGGCTGGTGGCCGGGCATGGATCCCGTCAGCAACAACCTCCCGCCGAACAGCGCGGTGGTGGTGCCGTACACGCTCCGGCGGCTGGTCTGGACCATCGGCTGGCTGCAGTCGCGGTCGCCGTACGCGATTGACGCAAAGCGCACCTCGGTGATGGGCAACTCGATGGGCGGTGCGGGCACGCTGCTCCTCAGCAGGTTCCGGCCCGAACTCTTCAGCGCCGCGACCGCCTTCGTGCCGCAGCACTACACGCCGGAGACCGGGCAGCGCCTGTTCGGGACGACCGCGCAGAACCTGCAGACGACCGAGACCGGCCCCGGCGGGGTGACGCTGCGGGTGAACGACTTCTTCGATCATGCCGTACGGCTCTCGCCCCAGCAGCGGGACTGCTGCCTCACCCGCATCTTCCGCGGGCGGCTCGATCCGACGGTGGAATGGGGACCGCTGACGATCGGGCTCTTCAACGACATGACGGCCGGTCGCTGGGGCACCCACCTCTACTGGGACAACCGGGATCACACCGCCTCGGACTGGACCACCGACGACCCGACCATCGCCGGGATCGACATCGGCGAGTGGGTCTCGCCCGTGCGCACCTCGCGATCGGGCGCGCCGTACCAGGCACGGTTCCGGACGGACCAGTCCTACCCCGGCTTCTTCGGCGACGACCAGCAGCCCGGGACGGCGGGGCGGCAACCGACGCTCGGGAACGGCGCCCCGACCGACGGCACGCCGTGGGGAACCTGGGGCGGTTACTTCGACTGGGACACCGAGACCATCTTCGATACGCCGCAGGGCTGGTCGTGCACGATGTTCCTGGTGGGCCGGTCGTCGGCGACCGTGGACAACTTCCCGGGCACGTCGGCCACCACCAGCCTGACGGTACGCAAGCCGAGAAAGCTGCTGCCTGCAGCCGGAGCCACTGTCGCGTGGACACTCCGAGACGACCGGACCGACGCGGTGCTGCAGTCGGGGAGCACGGCGGCCGAGGCGAACGGCCTGCTGGCGATCACCGGCCTCACCATCCCCAAGGACCCCCAGCGCGTGCGGCTCGAGCTGCGCATGGGCACGGCCGTCCGCCCGGGCGACCTGGACGGCGATGGCGTGGTGGATCGCGATGACCTGACGCTGATGACCGCGACACCGATCGACCTCGACGGCGATGGTGCCGCGGATCAGGCCGACGTCGCGATGCTCGAGCGGTACGTGCTGCGGTACGCGTGCCCCGGGGACATGGACGGCAGCGGAACGGTGAATGGCTTGGACCTCGGCCAGCTGCTCGCCGCATGGGGACCGTGCGGACCGGACTGTGTGGCCGATCTCGACGATGACCGCGTCGTGGGAGGAACCGACCTCGGGACGCTGCTCGCCAACTGGGGAGGATGCCCGTGAGACGCACTCTGCTTGTGGTAACCGTCGCGTTGATCGTGCAGGGGCTGCCTGCCGCGGCGCATGCGCAGGACCTGCGCCTCATCCAGCTGCCGCCGTCGGCCTCGCCGCGCGACCTGCTCTACAACCCGATCAGCAACAAGCTGTACACCGCAAACACGCCGCAGACGGGCGCCCCGTCCGCGGAGAGCGTGACGATCGTCAACGGCGCGACGGATTCGATCATCCGCACCGTAGACATGGCCGCCGGGCCCCGCGACTTCTGCCTGAACACGCAGGGCAACAAGGTGTACGTGGCCAACTACTTCGCCGACAGCGTCACCGTGATCGACGGCGTGACCGATCAGGTCACGGCGGTCATCCCCGTGGGCGACGGGCCGCGCGCGCTCTGCTACGCCTCGCAGGACAACCGCATCTACTGCGCGAACGAGTTCTCGGGGAACGTCACCGTCATCGACGGCGCATCAAACGCGGTGGTGGCGACCGTCAACGTCGGCTCCACGCCGCGGGTCATCTGCTACAACGCGACCAGCAACAAGGTGTACTGCCCGAACGCCGGCAGCCAGACGGTCTCGGTGATCTCGGGGTCGACGAACGCGGTGGTGGCGACCGTGCCGGTGGGAACCGTCCCGCGCGGGATTCTCTGGAACCCGCAGAACAACCGCGTCTACTGCTCGAACTACGGATCGGACACCGTCAGCGTGATCGACGGCGTGAGCAATGCGGTGGTGGCGACCGTGCCGGTAGGCGACGGCCCGACGGCGCTCGGCCACAACCCGGTCGGCAACAAGGTGTATGTGTCGAACGTCGGCGCGCCGGGCCCCAACACACCGCCGGCATGCAGCGTCTCGGTGATCGGGGGCGCGTCGAACACGGTGCTGACGACCCTCGTGGCCGGCGACGAACCGACGGCCTTCTGCTATTCGCCGAACGACCGTCGCATGTACTGGGTCAACGAGTGGAGCCATTCGCTCGCGATGGTGGACGCCGAGACCGACACGCAGGTCTCCGTGCTGCCGCTGGGGACCGGGCAGGTCCAGCCCGTCGACATGGCCTACAACTCGGTGAACGGCCGGGTCTACACCGCAAACCGGCTGACCTACGCGATCGGCGTGCTCGACACGGTCGCGGCATGCCCCGCCGACCTCGACGGCAGCGGGAACATCGACGGCACCGACCTGGGCGCGCTCCTGTCCGGCTGGGGGACCCCGGCCCGTGACCTCACGGGCGACGGCCGGACGGATGGCCTCGACCTCGGCGTCCTGCTTGCGGCGTGGGGGCCCTGCTGAGGGACGGCGGAGCGCCGCGCGCGTCCGTCCCCGATCGCGTCGCGCGGCCCGCCGATCGCGTGCCCCGCCGCCAGATCGGGGAATCGGCCGCGCATGCATCGCCCCGACCGCGACGCATACTCGTCCCTCGGATGCATCGCCGGATCGTGGATCCCGCGAAGGCACCCGGAACACCGTGCCTGGCACGGAGGAGGACGAGATGCCGTCGAGATCAGCGATCGGGTGGTCGTGCGTCGCATCGATACTGCCGATCGCGGCGCAGGCCGCCGCGGGCGTCCCGGCCGGTCCGAGCTTCTTCGGGACCGACGATCCCGTCGGCCACTGGTTCGTCTCGACGAACGTCGATCGGAACGGGGATGCGACGCATCCGTTCCGGACGGATCGCTTCGAGCAGGCGGTGAACCTGACCTACGACAGCGCGCGGTTCGACTGGATCGCCGACGTTCCGAGCGGCAGCCACGGCGGCGTGGGGAACTGGACGTTCTTCGTGTTCCGCCAGACGTTCGACCTGACCGGGTTCGACCCGTCCACGGCCCGCCTGACGATGCGCTGGGCCGCCGACGACTCCGGCGAGATCATCGCGGACCGCGGCTCGTGGATCCCGGCATTCAGCCTGAACGGCGGCGCGTTGGTCAACTACCCCGGATCGACCCCGGAGCACCGCATCCCGACCTACGACTATTGCGACTGGGTGACGATCTCGAGCGGGTTCGTCGCCGGCCTGAACACGATCGACTTCTACGTCGAGGGGAACGGGCAGACGGACGGGTTCGGGCTGCAGGTCCAGTCCTTCACCGCGGACGTGCCGGCACCGGCAGGCGTGGCCGTGCTGGTGCAGGGGCTCTCCTGCATCAGTGGCAGGCGAAGACGGCAGGCCTGAGCGCCGCACGGGGGGAGACGCGGCGTTCCGGTGATGGCCAGGGGCCGCACGCAATCCCCCGCCGTCCCGGACGTTGATCGGGCATGCGATCGACGTTCTGGATCGGGCGCCCGTTGATGACCCTGCTCGTTGCCGCAGCCGTGCTCGTCAATGCGGCGTAGCCGGAACGCGGTTCTCCTCAGAAACCGAGAAGGATCGGGGATTGGCCCCTCCGCTGCAGCCGGGAGCGGGATCGTCCCGGAGCGGGCCGTAACCTACGCGCATGTCCACCGTTTCCCCGATCCCGCGCCTGGCGCGCGACCCCGGAATCGACTTTGCGCGCGGCCTGGCACTGCTCGGCATCATCCTGGTGAATGCGCGGTTCTTCTTCCTGCCGTTCGGCGGCGCGATCGGGAGCGAGGCGCTTCCGGAGGGGCTCGCACGCTCCGCGCTCGACTGGGCAGTGCACGACGCCGTCGACGCACTGGCCGCATTCAAGTTCATCTCGGTCTTCTCGCTGCTCTTCGGCTTCGGACTCGCTCAGCAGGCGGCGCGGGCCGCGGCCGACGGGCGGTCGCGGTGGAGGAACGGACTGCGCCGCATGGGCATGATGCTGGTGATCGGCGTGCTGCATGGGCTGCTGGTGTGGTACGGGGACATCCTGACCGTCTACGCCGTGCTGGGCGTCCTGGTGCTCGCGTGCATCGGCCTCGATGATCGCTGGCTCCGCCGCGTGACCATCGGCGTGCTGGCCGTGACCGTGCTGATCACGCTGGTCGGGGCAGGTTTCCAGTGGGCATTCGGAGACGCCGTGGCAGCGGCGGACGCCGGACAGGCCGCCGAGATAGCCGATCCATCGGAAGTTCCGCCGCGCGGGTTCGACGGGATGCTGGCCGCCCAGTTCAACCCCGGGAGCCCGGTGTGGGTGGCGGCGGAGACGCACGCGTTCCGCGAGGGCCCATGGCTGCATGCGCTGCTGTTCCGAGCGGTGGGTTACGTCTTCGGGCTCGCGGTGACGCCCTTCAGCTACGGGTGGCAGGCCTTCCTGATGATGCTGATCGGGATCTGGGCACAGCGGACACGGCTGTTCGCACCGGAGGGTTCGGCGCACCGGCGCCGGCTCGCCAGTCGGCTCATCGCCGCGGGTCTTCCGTTCGCGGCGCTGGCGGTGGCGCCGTGGTGGGCGCTCGGGCGCGACAGCGCGGCGGCGCACGCGCTCTCGACCGTGGGGATCGGGTGCAGCGCCATCCTGCTCCCGGTCGGCTATGCGTGCCTCGCCATCGAGTATGGGCCGCGGCTGCCCGGAATCCTGCGCGCGCCCGTCCAGGCAGCGGGCTCCATCGGGCTCACCGTCTACCTGTCCGAGTCGGTCGCCTGCACGGCGATCGCCTCGTGGTGGGGATTGGCGCGGTTCGGCACGATGACCGATGCGGAGTTCTCGCTGCTCGCGGTCGGCGTGTGGGCCGCGCTCGCGGTCGGGGCGCTTGCGTGGACCCGGATGGTGGGCAATGGGCCGATGGAGCGGCTCTGGCGCTGGGGAACCTACGGGGCCTGACGAGATCCACTGGGGGGCAGCCTCCGGCATCATCGGCCTCCGTCCGGCGCGCACGACCTGAACGTCGCGGCGGGGGCGCATGACCAGACGTTACGCCGCCCGCGTTTCCGAGGTCGGCGGCGTGATCGGCTGCAGCGAGACGATCAGCGCGACGTCCACGACCTCGGCCGCATCGAGCCCGGGCGGGACGACGTAGGCGGTGCGGCCCGATGGGACGAGCATCACGAATTCGGGGTGCGGCACGTCGAAGGTCCGCTGATCCACCAGGTGGATGCGGAACGGGGCAAACGGAACGGTTCGCAACGACGCACGGAGCTGGTCGGGAGACACGGTCATACCTCCTTCAGTATGCGCGCCACCGTACATGCGAACAAGCGCCGGGACGCCGGAGACGGCGGAAATTCGGGGCGTGCGGACCGCCTGGCGCTCGGCAATCGGGGGCAGTGTCCAACGTTCTTCGGGCATGCAATTGCGGACCGCACGAAACCTGCTGACCACCGTGCTCTGGCTAGGGCTTGCGCTGCTCGCGGGCGCGGCCGCCGTTCAGACCGAGACGAGCAGCCCGAAGCCGGCGGCGCCGACCGTTGCGTGGGTCACGCGCGCGGTCGCGGCGCCGCGGGTCTCGTTCCACACCTTCGACAGCGCCGCCGCAAGGACCGCGGTCAGCTACCACCTGTACACGCCGGCCGCCTACGAGCGCGAGCCGACGCGCCGCTTCCCGGTCGTCTACTGGCTGCACGGGTCGGGCGGCGGGCTGACCGGGATCCCGGCGCTGGCCGCCAAGGTCGACGCCGCGATCGAGGCCGGGCAGGTGCCGCCGTTCCTGCTGGTGTTCGTCAACGGGCTGCCGATGGGGATGTACGTCGACTGGTCGGACGGCTCCGCGCCGGTCGAGACGGTCGTGGCGCAGGACCTGGTGGCGCACGTCGATGCCACGTACCGGACGATCGCGACGCGCGAGGGCCGCCTGCTCGACGGCTTCAGCATGGGTGGGTACGGCGCCGCGCGGCTGGGATTCAAGTTCCCGGAGAGGTTCCGCGCCGTCTCGATCATGGGCGCGGGGCCGATGCAGCCCGAGCTCGACCGCGCGCCGCGGGCCAGCCCGGTGCAGGCCGGCGAGATCCTGCAGCGCGTCTACGGCGGCACGCAGGCGCGGTTCCTCGAGGTGAGCCCGAGGACGCTCGCCGAGCGCAACGCAAAGGAGATCGCGGCCGGATCCCTGGTGCGCGGCGTGATCGGCGACGCCGACGAGACCTACGCCAACAACGTCGCGTTCCACGCGCATCTGGAATCGCTGGGGATCCCGCACGAATGGCGCGTGCTGAAGGGTGTGGGGCACGACCCGATGGCGGTGCTCACGGCGCTCGGCGACGACCACTGGGCGTTCTATCGGAAGGCGTTCGGCGATCCGACGGAACCGCCGAACCAGCCCCGTGCGGCGGCGGATCGGTCCCGCGAACTCACCGTGGACGTGAAGGGCACCGCGCGCCGCGCCATACTCGTGAACGCGCCCAGCGACGGGACGAAGCGGCCCGCGGTCCTGGTCCTGCACGGTGGCATGGGAAGCGCCGACGACATGCGCGGAAAGTCGGGCTTCGACGTGCTGGCACGCGAAAACGGCTTCATGGCCGTCTACCCCGAGGGCACCGAGTTCCGGGACGGCATGCACGCCTGGAACACGGGCCACCTGCTGCGGCGCCAGGTGCGCGACGCGGACGACGTCGCGTTCCTGGACGCGCTCATCGAACGGCTGGTCGCCAAACACGGCGCGGACCCGGCGCGAATCCTCATGACGGGCGGATCGAACGGCGGCATGATGACCTACGTCTACGCCGTTCAGCGGCCGGAGCGGCTGGCGGCGGCGGCTCCGGTCGTGGCCAGCATGTTCTCGTTCGACACGGTGCCGTCCGTGCCGCTCCCGATCCTGATCATCAACGGCGCCAAGGACGAGGAGGTGCCGCTCGCGGGAGGGATGAGCGGGAACCAGCTGGTGCGAACGGCGCAGTCGACGCCGTTCAAGCCCGTTCGCGACGTGGTCGAGTTCTGGATCAAGGCGAACGGGTCGAGCCCCGGTGGCACGACCGTCGTCGACGGCAGCGTCACGACCACCACCTTCGCGGCAGGACCGGGCGGAGCGGTGACGGAGTTCGTCGTTGACAGCGTTGGCGGACACGGCTGGCCGGGCGCGCGCGCCAGGCGTGACGGCCCCGCGCCGATCGCGTCCTTCCGCGGCGCCGAGCGCGTGTGGGCGTTCTTCAAGGACAAGGTGCGCGCGGGGGCGCCGACCGCGGCTCCGCCGGCCGCGTCACCCACGGCAGCGGAGGTGCTGGACTTCCCGGGGATCGTCGACCCGGCAAGGCGGGCTTCCGGGCAGGACGGTCCCGCCGCCGCACGCAAGGTGCCGATCACGCTGCACATGCCTGCAGGAAGCGGGCCGTTCCCCGTGGTGGTGGTTTCCCACGGGGCGGGCGGCGACCGCGACACGCACGCAGGCCAGGCCAAGGACCTTGCGGCGCACGGATACGCGGTGCTCTGCGTGGAGCACGTCGGCAGCAGCCGCGAACGCCTGAAGCAGGGAGGCCTGCGGATGATGAAGACCATCGAGGCGATGACCCACGATGCCGACGAGGTGCTCGCGCGCCCCCGGGACATCACGTTCGCGCTCGACACGGCGGCGGAGTGGAACCGGACGAACGATCGGTTGCGCGGCAGGCTGGACCTGCAGCACGTGGGCGTATTGGGGCACTCCTTCGGGGCGTATACGGCGATGGTCGCCTGCGGCATGCGCCCTGCCCTCGATTGGCTCACCCCGACGGTGGACCCCGGCAAGGGGCTCGGCCCGGACCTCCGGGACCCGCGGGTGCGGTGCGGCGTCGCGCTGTCGCCCCAGGGCGTCGGCGAGCCGTTCTTCGTCACGGAGAGCTTCGCCGGCCTGCAGGTCCCGCTCCTCGGGATCAGCGGCTCCAAGGACGATCAGCAGGCCGGGAAGCCCGCGTCCGGTCGGCGGGATGCCTTCGCGCTCTGGCCGAAGGGCGAGCATCGGTTCGTGTGGCTGGGGAACGCGCGGCACAACGACTTCACGTCGGCGTCGGGGGCGACCGGGCCGGCATTGCCGAGCCCCACGCGCGACGAGGTGCAGCCGGTCACGCGTGCCGCCACGCTGGCGTTCCTCGACCTGCACCTGAAGGGGGATGCGGGCGCGGCGAAGCGCCTGACGGTCGAGAAGATGAAGCCGCTCCTCCGCGGCGAGATCGACACGGTGGAAGTGCTCGGGAGGTGAGCGCCGCTCCAGACGCGCACCGACCTCACGGATTGCACCACTGGCACCACCGCGGATCCGCGGTGCCCGGCCCCGGG
The DNA here is from genome assembly GCA_947459855.1 of Planctomycetaceae bacterium. GTDB lineage: Bacteria > Planctomycetota > Phycisphaerae > Phycisphaerales > SM1A02 > UBA966. The sequence continues at coordinate 9,428 of CANHFL010000015.1, forward strand.
CGCGGGCGCTGCTCGCGCGCGTCGCAGCGGACGCATGCCCACTCGTCGGCCAGGGCATGATCCGTGGGCATGCCGCACTGGGCGCACGGGAGGCCCGGCACGGCATCGGCGATGCCGAAGCCAGGCGCGCCGCAGGACGGGCATGGCGTCGAGAGCCGGGTGACGAGGTCGCGCCCCGCCAGCTCGATCAGCGCCATCCGCGTGGGGTGCAGGTGCGCGCGCAGGTCGTTCTCGACGAACACACCGCCGTCGTCGGCGCGTGCGCGTGCTTCTTCGAACGCCGCCTGCAGCTCGTCCAAGGCCCGGACGCCCTTGCGCACGATCGGTCCATCCTCGGCAAGGCGGACGACCAGGCCGTGCTCCGGGAACTTCGCGCGCGCGGCAAGGGCGCGCAGCTCGTCGTGCGAGGCCACCACGCCGTGCACGTGCACGCAGGGCCCCTGCGCCACGCCGCCGACCTCGATCCCGCGGGCGCGGTCGACCAGGACCACCAGCTCGACGGCCCAGCCGCCGAAGCCGAACGGGCCGGCGCCGAACGCGCCCTCGCTGCCGAGGCCGACCGGCACGCCGCCGAGCTCGATCGCGAGCTGGGCCTTGCGCCGCGCCGCGTCGAACTGCGAGCCGGCGCGCGGCACGTCGCGCGTGAACGTGCCGAGGGTGTCGGTGTCGAAGCCGCCGACGACCTCGAGCCGTGCGCCGAGCGGGTCCGCAAAGAGCGGCGCGAGCACCCGCTCCTTGCCGTGCTGCGTGAGCAGGCCGACGCGGGCATCGGAGTACGGCATGGCGACGGGCGATGCGGTGGGCGCCTGGGCAGCGGCACCGGGCCGCAGGGCTGGCACGTTCCGCGATGACGTTCGATGGGAGGGGGGCATCTGCGATGCGAAGCCTAGATACGGAGACTTGCCGGAGTGGCCACCAAGCGGCC
>CANHFL010000016.1 GCA_947459855.1 Planctomycetaceae bacterium
ACATCCAGCACCCGCGAACCCGGCGGCACCGCCTGCACGAGCGCCGCGACCGGCGCGATCCGGTGCCGGTGGTGCTGGATCAGGCGTGCCACCGGCGACCCGCCGACGTAGAGCCGACGCGCAACCGCGCCGACGTCGATGCCGGGCGCCGCGTTCGCGGGATTGACCGATCCGCCTGCCATGCCGGAAACGCTACCCGCGGCATCGTGGTGCGTCACGGGGTCGGACACGGTCCCCACGCGTTCAGCAGCTGGCTCAGGTCGCCGCCGCCGATCACCCCGTCCCCGTCCAGGTCGGCCTGCCAGCGCCCCGATGCGGGCAGGCCCCACCATTGCAGGAGCATCGTGAGGTCCGGCCCGTCGACGCGGTGGTTGCCGTTCAGGTCGGCACGACATGCCAGGATTCCCGCGCAGTCGGGGTCCAGGCGCACCGATTCGGTGGCGGACAGGCCGAGCGGATCGGTGACGGTGAGGTCGACCGTCATCCAGTAGCGGTCGTCGCCGCAACCAAGGGGCGAGGTCACCATGGAGGTCTCGCAGCGATCGTCAGGCGGCTCGGGGTGCGTGTGCGTGTTGTGGTGCAGCGTCACCTGCCAGCGACAGGTCCACTCGCCGGGAGTCTCGTCGTCATGCACATCGGCGCGGAGCGGCAGCACCGACTCGGCGTCCAGCGGATAGACCTGGCCCGACTGCACCGACGTGATCCGCACGACGGGCGGCGTGTCGTCGCTCCACACGGGAATCTCGCGCTCGGCGGTCGCGCCCGCGCTGTCGGTGACGGTCAGGCGGACGTGGCGGAGCATCGGGCGCCCGGTCCCCGCGAAAACGTGCGTCACCACGCGGCCCGAGGCGGCCGGCGAACCGTCGTCGAACTCCCACCGGATGCGGAGCTCATCGCCGTCCTCGGGGTCGGTGCTGGCGGTCGCATCGAACGTGACCTCCAGCGGCGTGCGGCCCCACGGCGTGGAGGTGGCGACCACGGCGGTCGGCGCACGGTTCCCCGACGGTTTCCAGCTGTAGCGCACCAGCGTGCCGGAGAACTGGACCACGTAGAACGAATCCCCATCGGCTGCCGGGAAGATCCCCACGATCCCGCCCGACAGGCCATCGAACGGCCGGATGCCGGTGACCACGCCGCCCTCGAGCGTCGCCGCGCGCACCCATCCCTCCGCGAAGTCCGCCAGCCACAGCCGGTTGCGCCACTCGGCGGGCCACGAGGGAAGCGGGATCGGGGCGCATGCGATCGCGCACGACCCACCGAACTGCTCGCCGGCGGCACCGCCGGGAGCGCCGACGGGGACCGCGACGCCCGCACCGGCGTTCCACGCAAGCGTGCGCGCAAGCGGCTGGCCGTGCCTCCAATCGACCACGGGCGCCGTCTGCGCTCCGTTGCGGAGGCGGCGCGGGATCGACTGGAGTTCGCCATCCGACGGGACCGCGAGCGAGTCCACGTGGGCGGCGACGGGCGCGCCGTCGGGCGAACCATCGCCTCGGCCACGCAGTTCCACGCGCACGGAACCCGCGCCGATCGGCAGCTGGACCGATGCCACCCGCCACGCGTCCCACGCGCCCGTGGATGGCAGGGCGATCACGGCGACTTCCTGGTCGCCCGCCAGCACGGCGCACTCGGCTGCGGCCCCGCCGTTGGAGTAGCGCACGAAGAGCGTCGGCTCGTCCGGCACGCCGGGGAACCACCCCGCGATGCGGCTGCCGGCGCTGGAACGCAGGGCGCGGTAGCCCCAGCCATGAAACCCGCCGGTGTCCGCCAGCGCATCAGCGGCCTGCGACTCGGAGTTCTCCGCCTGGACGCCGGCACACGGGTTCGCCCAATCGACCGCGCCCTGCTGGGCCTGCGTCACCAGGTCACGGAAGGTGAAGAACGGCGCGCAGCCGGCGTCCGCCAGCGGGTTCGGCGCCTCGGCGCACGTCGGCGAAAGGTAGGCGTATCCCGGGTGCTGGTCATGGCCCTCGTAGAGCGGCCAGCCCATGTTCGCACCGGCCCGCGAGACGACGTTGACCTCTTCCCACGTTCCCCAGCCGACGTCGGAGATGACGAACGTGCCGGGGTTGCCCGCCGAGGGCAGGTGCGCCCCCGTGCCAGGGATGCGCGACATGCGGAAGGGGTTGCGCAGGCCGGTCGCGAACACGCGGCTGCGTGCGGCACGCGGCGCCAACGGGTCGAACCATGGGTTGCCGGGCACGCCGTCGCCGGTGGCGGGATCGATCCGCAGCATCTTGCCGTTCAGGCTGTCCCGCAGCTGTGCGCGGTACGCGCCGACGTCCTCGGAGGGGCGCAGGATCCCGTTCGCCAGCGCATCCGCGACGAAGCCGCCGGGCGCCTGCCCGCCGGTGTCGAAGGTGGCGTAGTCGGCGCTGTCGCCGACGCTGACGACCAGCGTGCCGTCCTCGCCGAACTCCAGCGACCCGATGCCGTGCGACTGGTGCACGATCGGGATCCCGTCGGCGCGCGTCCCGCCCAGGAGCACGCGGCGCGTCTCCGGGTGGATGTGCGAGAGGCCCTCGTCGGGGTCGGCGGTGTAGCGCGTGATGCGCGCGATCGTCGCAGCGGCGGTGATCGTCTGCGTCGGGTCGTAGCCGGGCGTGCCGAACGAGTCCAGGTGGTGGCGGTCGACGACGTAGGCCAGGTACACGTGACCGTTCACCGCGAACGCCGGGTCGATCGCGACGCCCAGCAGCCCGTGGTCACGCCAGGCGAGCACTTCGTCGGAAATGTCGAGCATCGGAGCGTCGTGGCGATGGCCGTCCGCCTCGATCAGCCAGAGCCGACCGGCGCGCTCCCACGCGATCAGGCGCCCGCCCTCGAGCGGGACGACGCCGGCCAGGCCCGGGATGCCTTCGGCGACGACCTCGGCCACGATGCCCTCCGGCGGCGCCGCATGCACCGGGCCGCCGACCGCGCCGGCGAACGCCAGCACGACCGAGGCGATCAGGCGGGGGGCGCTTCGATGGCGAGGGGGCATCCCACGAACCTATGCCGCAAACGCGGCGATGTGAGCCGAATCCGGCGATTTGGTGTCCAGGGGCACCTCCGGAGCGCGGCGTTGCTGCGCCGCCGCGCAACCGGCGTCGGTCCGGGGCGTGTTATGCGGTGTCGGCGGCGGTCAGCGCGCCTGCGCGACCTTCGCCGGCTTCGCGCCACCGCCCGCCGTCTTCGATCGCTTCGAAGGGTCCTGGTCGTAGGGCACGCCCAGGTACTTCAGCGTCTCGTCGACCACGTCGCGCACGACGGGGCCGGCGATCGATCCGCCGAAGTGACCCTTGCGCTTGTCGGGATCGTCGATCACGCAGAGGACGACGATGCGCGAGTGCTCGAGCGGCGCCGCCGCCAGGAAGCTGGCGACGTAGCGGTCGCGGTCGTATCCCTTCTGGCCCGGGACGGCCAGCTCGGCGGTGCCGGTCTTGCCGTACATCTGGTACCAGTCGCTCTGCGCCTTGCGCGCAGTGCCTTCCTCGACGACGCCCGCCATCGCCTCCTTGGCCTCGGCGAGCACGGTCGGGGTCACCACCTGCTTCACGCCGGGGACGAACGCGTGCGGCTGCACGGGCCCCGAGGGCAGCACCAGGCGGGGCTGCACGATGGTGCCGTCGGGGCGTGCGAACGAGCTGAACGCACGCACCATCTGGATCGGGGTCACGGCGACCTCGTGGCCCATCGCCACCGACGTCTGCGTGTACTTGGTCCACTTGGCGGCGCTGGTCACGATGCCGCCCGACTCGCCGGGAATGCCCATGCCGGTCTTCTGGCCGAAGCCGTAGTCGCGGACCATCTGCTCCATCTGCTCGTGCGACATCCGCAGCGCGACGCTGGCCATGCCGCCGTTCAGCGACTTGATCAGGACGGTCTTCCAGCTGACGGGCCCCGGGTACTTGACGTCATGGATCGTGCGGCCGAACGGCGTCACGTAGGGGCCATGGGGAAGCTGGATGATCTCCGAGGGCTTGGCGAGCCCGAGCTGCGTCGCGCGGGCCCACACGAAGCTCTTGAACGTCGAGCCGGGTTCGTAGGGATCGGTGAAGTTGCGGTTGCGGCCCAGTGCCGGGTGGATCCGGCGCGACGGGTCGTGCGTCGCTTCCTTCCAGCCCGCGCGCTCGCGCAGCACGTCGCACATGGCCAGGATGTCGCCGTTGTCGGCGTCCATCACGATCAGCCGGCCGCCACCGGCATTGACCTCGTCGACCATCGCGGTCAGGTGCCGCTCGGCGATCTCCTGGATCACCAGGTCGATCGAGAGGCGCACGTCCTGCCCGTCGTCGCCGGGGACGTAGTCCTCGCGGTTGATCCAGAGCGTGCGGCCGAACGCGTCGCGCAGCGCCTTCACCTTGCCGTCGGTGGGCGTCAGCTGGCGGTTGAACGCGAACTCGACGCCGGCCTGGCCGGTGTGCTCGAAGCCGACCTTGCCGATCAGCTGGCTGGCCAGCGGGCCCGCGGGATAGTCGCGGACCAGCTTCGGCTCCAGGCGGACGCCGTCCAGGTCAAGGTGGCGCAGCGCGTCGGCCTGCGAGTCGTCGATCTCCTGCGCCAGCACCACGTAGCGGCGCTCGGCGTTCTTCTGCAGCAGCTCGTGGACGGCCTGCGGCGCCTGCCGCAGCACGGGCGCGAGCGCGATCGCGGCGTCGCGGAACGGGTCGCACTCGGCGACGGCGTTCGGGTCGGTCTTCGAGGCCTTCTTCGCCTTGTCCCAGCCGGACTCGTAGATGAACGCGGGGTCGCAGAACAGGCGCCAGCCGACCAGGCTCACCGCCATCGGGCGGCCGCGCTGGTCGATGATGCCGCCGCGCTGCGCCAGCTCGGGGCGCACCGACGTGCGGCGACCGGCCGCGGCGTCAAGCCGCTCCGAGGGCACGGTCTTGAGCTGTGCGACGCGGACCAGCGTCAGGCAGAGGAGCGCGGCGGTGCAGCAGGTGACGACGCGCGCCCAGCCGCGGGTGCGCGAGGACTGCGTGGATTCGTCGATGCCGGCCGGGGCCGCGGGAGCGGGTGCGGGCGCGTCAGTGTCCATGGGTGGCGTCCTTGCGGGCGGGGGCCGCGGCATCCTTGCGCGCGGGCTTCGTGGACGGCTTCTTCTTCGGTTCCGCTGCCTTGGGCGCGCCGGGCTTCTTGCCGGCAGGCTTCGCCGGGCTGGGCGCCGCCTTCCCCGCGGCGGGGTCCGAGGGCGGGGTCACGCTGGTCGCGCCGCCGTCGGCGGCCTGCGTGCTGCCGGCCGGCTGGATCGGCACCAGCTCGATGTGCAGGCGCTCGGCCGCGTCGCGGATGTCGCGCGGGTCGGTGCGACGCGCGACCTCGGCCTGCATGCGCCAGATCGCGCGCTCCTGGTCGACGACGCGGTTGTGGGCGCGCGAGATCTGGTTCGAGACCTCGTAGCGCTGCTGGCGGAGCGCCAGCAGGCCGAGGCCCATGGCGCCGAGCGCGACGACGATGAACGAGACCTTGACGAGGAGGCGCATCGGGACTCCGGCCGCGGTGCGGCGACGGCGTGCGTGCGGGCGGGGCCCGCCTGGATCAGCCCTTGTTCGGGATCTTCAGGGTCTGGCCGGGCTTGAGCGCGGACGGATCCTTGATGCCGTTGTAGTTCAGGAGCTCGGCGACCTTCACGCCCTTCTTCTTCGCGATCGCGTAGGGCGTGTCGCCCTTCTGGATCGTGTAGCTGGCGCTGGCCACGGCGACGGCCGGCTTCGCGGCCTCGGTGCCGGCGGGCTGGCCGGCCTTGGCGACCGCACCGGGGCGGAGCACCTCGATCGACGGGATGCGCAGGTCGGCGCCGAGCGTCAGGCGGGCCGCGTCGGGCGCGACGGCCTTGTTGTAGTCGGAGAGCTTGGTGGCCAGCGAGCCGTCGCCGTACTCCTTCGCGGCGATCGACCAGTAGGTGTCGCCCTTGGCGACCTTGTGGAAGCGGACCGGCGTGCCCTCGGCCGAGGGTTCGCCGACCGTCTCGACCTTCAGGCCCTGCGGGGCGACCGCGACCTGGTCGGCGGGCACCTCGGCGCCGGGCAGGGCCGACTGGCCGTTGCCCAGCTCGACGGTCGACTTGGCGATGGCCTGCTCGTCGAGCACCGGCTCGATCGAGACGGGGTCCGTTCCCTCCGCGGACGCCGTCCTGGTCACGTCGACGGGATCGAAGCGCTGCGCCGAGAAGTGGTCGGACACCAGGATGCCGACGAAGAGGATGAGCCCGAAACCGATCACCAGTGCCAGCTTGTTCTCGCGCGTCATGACGCCACCTTTTGGCCGCCAGGCCAACTTCGATCCACGTTGCGACCGCCCCCGCGGGACCGTCGCTTCGGGGTTCATCGGCAGTCGTGCGCGAAATCGTTCAATCGTCGCGTGACGTTTCCGCACCCATCCGCACCGCGCGGAACTTGGCGCTCCGCGACCGCGGGTTGGCGGCGGCCTCGGCGTCGTCGGCCTCGACCGGCTTGCGGGAGAGGCGGGCGGCCAAGCCCCCGTCCTCCAGCCCGGCGAAGGCGTGCTTCACCAGCCGGTCCTCCAGGCTGTGGAACGAGATGATCCCCACGCGCGCGTCGGTGGCCAGCCAGCCGGCGCCCCGGGCGGCCGCCCCTCGGGCCACGGCGTCCAGCAGCGCCTGGAGGGCACCCAGCTCGTCGTTCACCAGGATCCGCAGCGCCATGAACGTCCGGGTGGCGGGGTGCATCCGGCTCTGGTGGGCGCGCGGTCCGTACGCGGCGCGCACGGCGGCCACCAGGTCCGCGGTGGTCCGCAGCTGGTCGCGTCCGCGACGGTCGACGATCGCCCGCGCGATCCGGCGCGCGAACGGATCCTCGCCCAGGCGGAAGATGGCGTCGGCCAGCTCGCGTTCGGTCAGGCGGGCCAGGAGCTCGGAGGCCGGTTCCCCGCGGGTGGGGTCCAGGCGCATGTCCAGCGGGCCCTCGCCCTGGAAGCTGAAGCCGCGCCGGGGGTCGTCCATCTGGTTGCTGGCGAAGCCCAGGTCGGCCAGGACCGCGTCCGCCTTCCAGCCCAGCCGGGCCAGGGCGAACTCGACCACCGCGAAGGACCCGTGGACGGCCTCGACGACGCCGACCCCGGTCGCCCGGACCCGGTCGGCGGCGAACGCCAGGTTGCCGGGGTCCAGGTCCATCAGCAGGACCCGTCCGGAGGGACCGACGGCACGGGCGAGCGCCTCGGCATGCCCCCCCCGCCCGGCGGTCAGGTCGGCGACGGTCGCCCCGGGCACCGGGGCAAGCTGGCGGAGGATCGGTTCGAGCAGCACGGGGACGTGCCCCGGCGCGCCCGCGTTCGGGGTGGGCCCGCTCATGCGTCGGGTGCCGGGGCCGGGGCCGGCTTGGTGGGCGCGGCCGTCGCACCCATGCCGCGGGTGCCCAGCAGCAGGATGGTCACGAAGGCGCCGACCAGGAAGATGAACGGCCAGACCAGGCGGCCGCCTTCGAGGAGCAGGACCAGCGCGGGCCCCAGGCCCAGCACGACCAGCCCCGCTTCCATCGCGTACAGCGTGCACACCGCGTGGCGAACCCGCCCGCCGAACGACCGCTTCACGCGGTGGTGCAGGTGATTGGCGTCCGGCGTCGAGAACGGCACGCCCGCGCGCTTGCGCCGGATGATCGCCAGCGCGGTGTCGACGATCGGCAGCCCGAACATCGCGAGCCCGCACATGACCAGCAGCGTCGAGTACCCGTCGTAGCCGGCGTTCGGCGGCGGCGGCAGCGTGCCCGGCACGGCCTCGGTCACCGTCCGCACCACGTACGGGCACGAGAAGGGCTGCAGGTTCGCGAAGGTCATGATGACCGTCACCGAGAGGAACCCGATCAGCAGGCTGCCTGCGTCGCCCAGGAAGATCGACGCCGGGTTGAAGTTGTAGACCAGGAACGCCAGGCACGCGCCGAGCAGGCTCATGCACAGCACGACGCGCGCGCCGGCCATGCTTCGCGCCAGCTCGTTGACGTTGCCCAGGTCGGGCGGCAGCGCGAAGACGATCGCCAGCGAGAGCGCCAGCAGGCCGATGCACATGATCGCGGTGATGCCCGAGAGCAGGCCGTCGAGCCCGTCCAGCAGGTTGGCGGCGTTGCTGCCCGCCAGCACGAAGAGCGCGACGAGGCCCGTGCCCGTCCAGTAGAAGACGTGCGAGTTCTCGAGCGCGAAGCCGCCGAGGTGGATGAACGACTGCTCCGGCGGGCCGATGATCGGCGCGAGCAGGCCGACCGCGACGTTGACGCCGATCTCGTCGATGGCGAGCGCCGCGGCCGCGACCAGCTGCCCGGCGATCTTCAGGCGCGCGTCGAACTTCCAGATGTCGTCCGCCAGGCCCGTGAACGTGATCGCGATCATGCCCAGCACGATCGAGAAGGGCACCGGCGGGTGCTCGGCCAGCTCGCCTCGCGCGAAGATGGCGCTGGCGATGATGCCGGCGAACACGCCCAGGAACACGCCGACGCCGCCCAGGTAGGCCACGGTGCGGCCGTGCAGCTTGCGCACCATGTCGGGCTTGTCGACCACGCCGGTCGCGTGCGCGATGCGTCGGACGACGGGGATCGTGGCCGCGGTCACCACGAATGCGGCCGCGAGCGCGGGAAGCGCGTCGACCAGCAGCGCAACGGCGCGGTCCAGGCGGACGGATGCGGTCAGTCCCTCGCAGCTCATCGCGCGGACTCCGTGCCGGCGAGCGCGGCGGCGACGTCGGCCACCGTGCGGTCCAGCGGGATGGACGGCGCGAAGCCGATCGCCGCGCGGATGCGCGAGAGGTCGGGCTGGCGCACGCGGAGGTCCTCGAAGTCGGGGCCGTACGCCTGGTCGTAGCTCTGGTGGACCAGCGGCGACGCGCTGCCGACCGTGCGTCGCACGAGGTCAGCGAGCTCCAGGATGGTCACCGTGCGGTCGCTGCCGACGTTGAACACGCGGCCGTGGCACGCGGGCGCCGCCAGCATGCGCGGCAGCGCCGGCGCCACGTCGCGGACGTCGCAGAAGCAGCGCGCCTGCAGGCCGTCGCCGTGCACCTCGAGCGGCCGACCGGCCAGCGCGGCCTGCACGAAGCGCGGGAGCACCATGCCCCACTGCCCCGACTGCCGCGGGCCGACGGTGTTGAAGAAGCGCGCCACGACGACGGGCAGCCCCTCGCGGCGCGCGTGCGCCAGCGCCAGGTGCTCGTCGACGGCCTTCGAGATGCCGTAGCTCCAGCGCGCGACCGTCGACGGCCCGAAGACCAGGTCGTCGTCCTCGCGGAACGGCGTGCGGACGCCCTTGCCGTAGACCTCGCTGGTGCTGGCGAGCAGGATCGGCGTGCGCGTGCGCGCGGCGAACCCGAGCACCGCGGAGGTCTCGAGCACGTTGGTCTCGATGGTGCGGACCGGCTCCTCGACGACCAGGCGGACGCCGACCGCGGCCGCGAGGTGGTAGATGGCGCCGAACGGCCCGCCCTGCAGCCGCGGAAGCACGTGGCCGACGGTCCCGCGCACGAACTCCACGAGCCCCGGCGCGGCGGCACGGGCCGCGGCCAGGTTGCGTTCGTGGCCAGTGGACAGGTCGTCCACCACCGTCACGTGCACGCCCGAGGCGACGAGCGACTCCACCAGGTGCGAGCCGATGAAGCCCGCACCGCCGGTGACGAGTGCGCGTTGGGCCGGCGTGGGTTGCACGTGGCGGGTTCTCCTGCCGGCGCGGCCGCGCCGGCGTGCGTCAGGACTTGGCCGTCTCGGCCACCGGGGCGGCGGCGCCCTCGGGCCGGGCGTACTCGGCCATGATCTCGGCGTTCTTGCGGAAGTAGCCGCCGGCCGTGTGCTGGGGGCGCATCAGGATGGTGCCCATCAGCTCGGCGTGCGTCTCCTGAACCTGTCCGATCGTCTTGGCCACCAGGCCACGCTGGTCCTGCATCGCTCGCACGACGACGAGCGCGGCGTCGCAGCAGTCGGCCAGCACCATCGACTCGCCGGCGACGAGCGACGGCGGAAGGTCGACGATCACGATCTGGTGCTTCTCGCGCAGCCGCTGGATGGCGCGCCGGATCTCGTCGCCCGAGAGGCGCTCGAAGACGCGCGACTCCGGCGTGCCCGCGCCGTAGACGTGGATGCCGTGCGAATCCTGCGGCTCGACGCCGCGGCCGAGCAGCATGTCGCCGAGGCCGGGCGCGTCGGGGTCACAGCCCATCACCGACGCCAG
>CANHFL010000017.1 GCA_947459855.1 Planctomycetaceae bacterium
CCAGTCGCCGCTCGCGATGAAGAAGCCGCCGTTGTAGCCCGCGGCGCCGTTGGTGGCAGCCTGGAAGCTCGAACGGGTGCTGCTGTCGGCCAGGACGTCCTGGACGACGCCACGGATGGACTCCGCGCGCTGCTCGGTGAGCCACTGCTCACCGCCCTGCTGGGCCTTGAGGGCCGCGATCTCAGCCTTGAGCTCGTTGATCTGGGCGGCGGTGTCGTTGTTCGCCTCGGTGGCGCCGAAGCTCACGCTCGTGAGCGTGAGGGTCGAGCCCGCGAGGAGCCCAACAAACTTGGTCAGACTCATGTGCGTTCGCTCCTTGTTTCGGGCCGGGGCTCTGACGTTCAACCACCGGTCCCAGTGCTAGTACCCACCGTGAGGTGCCGTTGCCTCCAAGGCAGGGCGGGTGGGATTCACCCTCTATCGGCCAAACCTGGCCGTGAGGATGAAGGTCGGATGATAGCGCGATCCCGGCGGGCGTGTTGTCGCTGGAGCAATTGCGCAGGGGCGCGGAAATTATGCGTTACGGCAAATGCCGCAACTATCCCCGTGGCAAGGCGTTACGCAAATCAGCCCCGGCGTCGTCAGAACAGCAGCTGCAGCTGGGCCCGCAGCACCCACTCCCCGGAACCGACGCCGGTCTGCGATGCCCGCCAGTTGGTTCCCGAGATGTTGTCCCCGTACAAGCCGTTGGAGAACAGCACCGGCTCGAAGGCCCAGCCGCCGTCGACCGAGATCTTCAGGTCGTTCTTGTCCAGGTACCAGTTCGCGCCAAGCGTCACGATGTTCAGCGTCTGGTCGAGCAGCGACCCGGTGACCGTGCCGACCGTGCGGTTGCCGGACGCGACCCAGAGCCCCTCGTAACGCGCGACGAGCTCGACCTCGTTGGTCACGAAGACGCCGCCCTGCACCACGGCGCCGTAGGACAGCACGTTCGAGAGGCCCAGCGCCGCGCCGTTCGCGCCGGTCGCGGTGGTCCAGTTGCCCAGGAACGCGGCCCATGCGCTCCAGCCGTCGCCGCGCAGGTTGCCGTCGATCGTGTACGAGAGCAGCGCGTTCTGTGCGAATTTGTCGGTGGCCAGCAGGCCGGTGCCCGGGTTCTGGCGCGAGTTCGGCGGCCTGCCGCCCGCGCGCTGCCAATTCAGGCCCGCGCCGACCATCGCCGCGAACGGGCTGCCCACCCAGCCCTGCATGTCCTTCATCTGGCCCCACGCGCCGGCCAGCAGCCAGTCCGTGCGTGCGCTCAGCGCCCACTGCGTCGGGTTGCCGGTGGGCTGCAGGACGGCAACGTTCTTCATCCCTCCGCCATCGTTGTAGCTGAGCGACGCCCGGACCTTGGACCCTTCCCAGCCGAGCAGCGCGCCTTGGATGAAGTCCTGCGTGAAGTAGCCGTTCACCAGCGTGCGCGCGATGAACTGCTGCGTGCGGCTGGAGGTGATCTCCTCGTAGTTGAACAGCGACTTCCACTGCCCCACGCGGGCGTACCAGCCGTCGCCCAAGGCCTTCTGCACGAAGGCGTCGTCCAGGGCGACGTTGCGGTTGACCGCGCCCGCGTCGCGGTTGAACGAGAACTGCAGGCGGTACGTCCAGCTGGGATCGAAGAAGTGCCCGAAGAAGTTCAGCCGGACGCGGCGCAGCTCGAATCCGTACTCGTCCTCGACCTGGCCGCGCACGGGCGGCTTGATCGCCGTGCCGGGCAGGTGGTTGAACGCGAAGCGGATCTGCATCTGCCCCTCGATGTTGAGGCGGTAGTTGCCGTCGGCGCTGGCCAGGAAGAAGTTGCCGTCGTACCCGGAGGTCGCGCCCGAGCCCTGCAGCGCGGCACGCGTCTGCGAATCGGCCATGACGTCGGCCACGATCCCGCGGATCTGCGACGCACGCTGCTCGCTGAGCCACTGCTCGCCGGTCTGGGTCTCGAGCTGCGTGATGCGCTCGGCCTGCGCGCTGTTCTGCGAGCGCAGCGCGTCGATGTCGCGCTGCATGCGCTCGAAGCGCTGCTCGAGCGTCTCGCCGGCGGGCGGCGGGGCCGGGGCCGGCGCGGCCTGCACGGCCGGTGCCTGGGCCAGGGCAACCGACATCAGAACAGCAGCTGCAGCTGGCATCGGATGACCGCCTCCCCCGTTCCCTTGCCGGTCGAGCTCGCGCGCCAGCTGGATCCCACGATCCCAAGTCCGAACAGGCCCTGGCTGAAACGGACGGGATTCATCGCCCAGCCGCCGTCGAGCGTCAGCTTCAGCGCGTTCTGGTGGAAGTACCAGTTGGCGCCCAGCGTGACGATGTTGAGGGACTGCGAGACGAGCGGGTTCGCCTGCGTGGGGTTCTCGTTGTCGGACACCACCCACAGGCCCTCGTAGCGGGCGATGAGCTCGACGGCGTCGGTCACGAACACGCCGCCCTGGACCACGGTGCCGTAGGAGACGGCGCCCTCGACGCCCTGCGCCCGCGCGACCGCGCCGCCGTCGTAGGTCCAGTTGCCCAGGAACGCGGCCCAGGCACTCCAGCCGTTGCCGCGGAGGTTCGCGTCGGCGGTGTACGACAGGTTCGTCACCTGCGTGTTGGCCGTGCCGCTTCCCACCTGGTCGGGAAGGTTGCCGTTGCCGACGGTGATGCGCCCGACCGGCGGATTGCCGCCGGCGCGCTGCCAGTTGAAGCCGACCCCGAGGGCGGCCGCGAACGGGCTGCCGACCCACCCCTGCATGTCGCGGAGCTGGCCCCAGGCACCCGCGAACTTCCACTCCGCACGTCCGGTGAAGGCCCACGCGGTGGGATTGCCCGTACCGAGCACCGAGCCCATGTTCCGGTTACCGCCGCCGTCGTTGTACGAGCCGAACACCCGGAAGCGTTCCTGTTCGTAGCCCAGCAGGATGCCCTGCACCCAAGACGTGTCGAAGTAGAGGTCCACCAGCGACCGATCGGCGAACTGCTGCATGCGGCTGCCGACCACCCGTTCGTAGTTGAACAGGTTCATCCACTGCCCGACGCGCACGAAGAACCCGTCGCCGAGCGCCTTCTGCACGAACACGTCCTCGAACGACAATGCGCGTCCGCTGTTCTCGCCGTCGCGTTCGTACGCCCACTGGATGCGGTAGGTCCAGCTGGGGTCGAAGACATGGCCGTAGAAGTTCATCTTCACGCGTCGCAGCTCGAAGCCGTACTCGTTCTGCACCTGCGAGCGGTCGCGGCCCGATCCGGCGGCCAGCGACGCGTTGGGGACGTTGGCGTACGAGTAACGGATCTGGAGCTGCCCCTCGATGTTCAGCCGGAAGTTGCCGTCCGCGCTCGCGATGAAGAAGTTCCGGTCGTAGCCGGCGGTGGCGTCGGCGGCCTGGAGCGCGGCGCGCGACTGGGAGTCGGCCAGCACGTCGGCGACCACGCCGCGGATCTGCGTGACCCGCTGCTCCGAGAGCCACTTGTCGCCGTTCTGCGCGCGAAGGTCGGTGATCTCCTTCGCCTGCTCGGTGTTCTGCTGGCGCAGGGCATCGATGTCCTGCTGCATGCGCTGCAGCCGTTCGGCAAGGTCCTGCGGCGTGCCGGGCACGGGTTCGACGGCGGCCGGGGCCGCCTGCATGGCGTGCAACGCCGGCGCCGGGAACGCGCACGGGGCCAGGACGGGGATGAGGGCCAAGGCCCCACGCATCCCCGAAGGCTACCGCAGGTCCCGGTCAGAAGAGCAATTGCAGCTGGCAGCGGACCACCGTTTCGCCGACGCCCTTGCCGGTCTGGCTGGCGCGCCAGTCAGCGCCCCCGAGCGACTGGCCGTAGAGCCCTTGGTTGAAGCGGACCGGGTTCATCGCCCATCCGCCGTCCAGCGTGAGCTTCACGGCATTCTGGTGGAAGTACCAGTTGACGCCGAGCGTCACGATGTTGAGGGACTGCGCGACCAGCGGGTTCGCGATCGTCGGGTTGTCGTTGTCGGAGTCGACCCACAGGCCCTCGTAGCGCGCGATCAGCTCGACGGCGTTCGTCAGGAAGACGCCGCCCTGGACCACGACTCCGTACGAGTTCGTGCCCTCCACCCTCACGGAACGGGCGATCCTGCCGCCGTCGTACACGCTGTTCCCGAGGAACGCCGCCCATCCGCTCCAGCCATCCCCGCGGACGTTGGCGTCCGCCGTGTACGTCACCAGCGAAACCTGGTCGTTGACGGTGCCCATGCCGGTCAGGTTGGGCAGGTTGCCGTTGCCGACCGTGACGCGCCCCGGCGGCGGGTTGCCGCCGGCGCGCTGGACGTTCGCCGCGGCGCCGAGCATCACCGCGAAGTCGCTCCCGTGCCAGCCCTGCATGTCCCTGAACTGGCCCCACGCACCCGCTAGCTTCCACTCGACGCGGCCGTCGAATGCCCACTGCGTCGCATTTCCGGTGTTCGAGATGACGCCGATGTTGCGGTTCGCGCCGCCGTCGATGTAGGCCGCGTAAACGCGGTACTGCTCGCTTTCCCAGCCGAGCATGGCGCCCTGCACGAACTGCGTGCTGAAGTACTGGTTGACCGCCGAGCGCTCGACGAACTGCTGCGTGCGGCTGGAAGCGATCTCCTCGTAGTTCAGGAAGTTCTTCCACTGGCCGGCACGGACGTACCAGCCGCCGCCGAGCGCCTTCTGGATGAAGGCGTCCTCGAACGCAAGCGGACGCCCGCTGTTCTCGCCGTCGCGCTCGTACGCCCACTGGATCCGGTAGGTCCAGCTGGGATCGAAGACATGCCCGAAGAAGTTCATGCGGATGCGGCGGAACTCGAATCCGTACTCGTTGCGCAGGTTGGTGCGGTCCCTGCTGGCGGGCGGCAGCGAGGACGCCGGCACGGTGTTGAAGGCGAAGCGCGCCTGCATCTGGCCCTCGATGTTCAGGCGGAAGTTGCCGTCCGCGCTGGCAATGAAGAAGTTGCGGTCGTAGCCGGCGGTGGCATCGGCCGACTGGAGCGACGCGCGCGACTGGGAGTCGGCCAGGACGTCGGCCACCACCCCACGGATCTGCGTGGCACGGGCCTCGCTGAGCCACTTGTCGCCCTGCTGCTCCTTGAGGTCCTTGATCTCGCCGGCCTGGCGTTCGTTGGCGGCCTTGAGCTCGTCGATCTGCTGCTGCATGCGCTGCATCGCCGCGTCGTCTGCGGCGTGCGCGGCGGCGGCCAGCACAAGGGCGATGGCGGCAACGGCACGGGCGGCCAGGGGCTGGTTCATCTTCGGTTGCTCCTTGTGCATTCCTGAATGCACCGCCCACAACGGTGCAAACGGTGAAAATGCAGCAAATCACGGCAAAACGCACCTTTGTGCGGAGCCACTGAACCATTCCTGAACGGAATCCTTGCGTTGCCTTTCGGTTCGACGGGCGTTCAGGCCGCGGGGCGTACGGGACGGGTGCGGGGCCCCTCGCACGGGGTGCCCGGTTCAGGCCAGGTGGTCGATCGCGTCCCGGACGTGGGCGACGGGGACGACCTCGGCGCCGCCGGCCGCGGCGCGCGCCACGGCGACCTGCGCGGCGGGCACCAGCAGCAGCCGTGCCCCGCGGCGCACCGCGGTCTGCACGCGCTGGTCGAGCTGGCGCACGGTGCGGACGTCGCCGGAGAGGGCAAGCTCGCCCAGCGCGACGGTGGCGGCGCCGGCACCGCGCTCGTGGAACGCGCCGGCGATCGCCAGCGCCACCGCCAGGTCCACGGCGGGCTCGGTGACGCGCAGGCCGCCGAGCGCGGACGCGTAGACGTCCTGGTCGCCCAGGCGCAGGCCGCCGTGCTTCTCGAGCACGGCGATCAGCATGGCGAGGCGCGCGGCGTCCAGCCCGCTGGCACGGCGCTTGGCGGCGCCCAGGAAACCGGTGGCGGTCAGCGCCTGGATCTCGGCCAGCAGGACGCGCGTGCCGCACTGCACGGGCGCGAACACGCTGCCGGGGCGGCGCGCGGCGGCGGTGGACGTGCCGGGCGCCGCGGGCACGGCGTCGGGGGCCAGCGTGGCTTCCTCGACCTCGGCCAGCCCGGCGCCGGTCATCTCGAAGAGCCCGACCTCGGCCGTGCTGCCGAAGCGGTTCTTCATGCCGCGTACCACGCGGTACGCATGGTGGCGGTCGCCCTCGAAGGCGAGCACGACGTCGACCAGGTGCTCCAGGAGCTTGGGGCCGGCAAGGTCGCCTTCCTTGGTCACGTGGCCGACGATCGCGACGGCGATGCCCGAGGTCTTGGCCAGCGCGACCAGGTCCAGGCAGGTGCGGCGCAGCTGCGTAACGCTGCCGGGCACGGCGTCGACGTCGCCGCGGTAGGCCAGCTGTATCGAGTCGACGACCAGCAGCTGCGGCTTCAGGCGCCGGGTCTCCTCGGCGATGACGGCGACGTTGGCCTCGGCCAGGAGCAGCAGGTTGCCGCCGCGCACGGGGCCGCCGGCCCCGTCCAGGCGGTCGGCGCGCATCTTGACCTGCGCGGCGCTCTCCTCGCTGCTGGCGTAGAGCACGCGGCCGCCGCGGTCGGCCAGGCGTGCGGCGCTCTGCAGGAGCAGCGTGCTCTTGCCGATGCCGGGGTCGCCGCCGATCAGCACCACCGCGCCGGGCACGAATCCGCCGCCGAGCACGCGGTCGAGCTCGGGAATGCCCGTGGGCACGCGCGGCACGTCCAGCGGCTTGACGTCGGCCAGCGCCACCGCGCGCCGGGGCGCGCCGTCGGTCCGGGCTCCCACGTCCAGCGCCCCGGGGGGCAGCGCGGCGTCGGCCAGCGCCGGCGCCTCGCTGAAGCGCTCCAGCGCGTCCCACGCGCCGCAGTCGGGGCACTTGCCCATCCACTTGGGCTGCGTGTTGCCGCACTCGCGGCAGAGGAAGGTCGTGCGCGTCTTCGCCACGCGGTGCAGGCTAGCCGGGCCCGGTGACGGATCTGCTTCACCGTGCGGAAAGGCCCTGCGCGGCCGGCAGCCCGTATCCTGCCGCGCATGCACGCACTGCGCGGCGCCTGGAACCTCTTCCTGCTCGGCTGCAAGACGCGCTTCCGCCTGCGCGGCAGCTACTGGGCATGGCGCATGGAGACCGCTTTCGGTGCGGACCGCTCCAAGTGGCCCTCGGCAGCCGAGCGCCGCCGCGCCGCGCTGGACTACGGCGCGTGGGCCGGCGACCTGCGGCGGATGGCGCGCGACCGGCGCTGAGGCCGGTACCTCAGAACATCAGCTGCAGCTGCACGACCAGCGACATGTTGTTCGCGAAAGTCGCAAGTCCGAGGCCCTGGTACAGGCCGACCTCCTGGTTGATCGGCACGATCACGTAGGCGGTGGCCTTCAGGCCGTCCCCGCCCAGGTACCAGTTCCCGCCGGCCTGCACGATGTACGAGGGCTCACCCATCCCGACGTAGGTGAAGGAGCCGAAAGCCTCGACCGTGTCGGTCAGGTACAGGCCGCCCTGCAGCGCGGCACCGTACGCGTCGTCGCCGAACGACTCGCCGGCGAAGAACTGCCCCACCAGGTTCGCACCGCCGAGGTCGGCGCGCAGATCCACGGTCAGGGCCTCGATGTTGGCGCCGTAGACGCCGGTCGGCTGGTTGATCGCGCGGCCGTTCTGCCACAGCACGCCGACGCCGGCCACCAGGCCGAACTGGGCGCCCCGCGCGCTGCTCTCGCGGGCGAACTGGTCCCACGTGCCGGCGATCTTCCACTCGCCGCGCGCGCCGAGCGCCACGCTCTGGTTCTCGGCGGCATCCCACGACGACTGCTGGAAGTCGGCGAAGACGTTGTACAGGCCGATCTTGGCGCGGAACGCCTCGGTCTCGCGCTGGAGCATCGCGCCCGTCGCCTGGCCGATGCCGAACGAGTACTCGAACGGCGAGTAGTCGCCCATCTGCGCGAAGCCCGCGTTGAACAGCTGGCTCTCCGCGGTCCAAGGCACGTTCATCTGGCCCACGACAAGCGAAAGGCCGTTGCCGAAGGACTTCGAGACGTTCGCGTAGAGCAGGCGCAGCTCGTCCTCGAGGGGCACGTACGGGTCGAACTGCGAGTCGTAGGCGAAGCCCACCAGGTACGTCCAGCTGGGGTCGATCGCGGTGCCGCTCAGGAAGGCCTGCGTGCGGCGGTTCTCGAAGCCCCACTGGTTGTCGGCGGCGTCGCTGCCGGGGACCGACGCCGTGCGCGCGTAGCCGTTGTTCCACACGAAGCGCACCTGCTCGAGCGCGTTGACGCGCAGCGTGAAGGCGCCGTCGCGGACGAAGAAGCCGCGGTCGTAGCCCGTCGAACCGCCGGTGGCCTGGAAGGACGTGCGGGCGCCGCTGTCGGCCAGCACGTCGGCGACGGTGGCGCGGACCTGCTCGGCGCGCTCGGCGTCGAGCCACTCGCTGGACTGCTGCGCCTTCAGCGCGGCGACCTCGGCGCGGAGGGCGTCCAGCTCCTGCTGGGCGGAGGGGGCGGCATCCTGTGCGGGCGCCACGGTGGCGGCGGACAGCACAAGGCTCGCGGACGCGATGCGGACGTTCATCATGGGACTCCGGTGAGGGTGCCGCGCCGCCCGGCGTCAGGCCGGGCTGTAGCGGCTGCCGATGAGCGCGATCTTCGCGTTCGGGTTCGGCTGCGTCGGGAGCTTCGGGCCCACGAAGTAGACGATCGCGAACGCCACGAGGCTGCCGACCCACATGTAGCTGCCGGCGCCGAAGTAGGTGAACACCGCGGTGCACAGGAGCACCAGCAGCGCGGTCGGGATCATGCCCTCCCACGCCAGGCGCATCAGCTGGTCGAAGCGGAACCGCGGCAGCGTCCAGCGCAGCGCGATGGTCAGGCTGAGCACCAGGAAGGTCTTGCCGGCCATGACGCCGATCTGCGCCAGGATGAGCGGGAGCGGTCCCTGTGCGGGCAGGTCGTGGCCGATGAACGCGCCCAGCGGGTTGATGCTCCAGCCGCCCAGGAACAGGACGACGAAGATCGCCGAGCCCGCGATCATGTTGAAGTACTCGGCCAGGAAGAACAGCGCGAAGCGCATGCTGGAGTACTCGGTGTGGTAACCACCCACCAGCTCGCTCTCGCACTCGGCAAGGTCGAAGGGCAGGCGATTGGTCTCGGCCAGCATGCAGACGTAGAAGAGCAGCGCCGCGATCGGCTGCTGGATGACGAACCACACGCCGGTCTGCTGCGCCGCCACGATCTGGCTGGGCACGAACGAGCCGGCCAGCAGCACGACGCACAGCAGGCTGACGCCCATCGGGATCTCGTAGCTGATGATCTGCGCGGCCGCGCGCAGGCCACCCAGGAACGCGAACTTGTTGTTGGACGCCCAGCTGCCCAGCGCCACGCCGTAGACCGACAGGCTGGCGATGGCCAGCATGTACACGATGCCGATGTTGACGTCGGCGCCGACGATCTTCACCGAGCCGGTCAGGCCCAGGAACGGGATCGACGAAAGGTCGAGCGTGCCGCCCCACGGGATCACCACGAAGCCGATGAGCGACGGGATCGCCAGGAAGGCCGGCGCCAGCATGAACATCGCCTTGTCGACGTGCTTCGGCGTGTAGTCCTCCTTGAGGAAGAACTTCAGGCCG
>CANHFL010000018.1 GCA_947459855.1 Planctomycetaceae bacterium
CTTCATCGCCTCGCGCCATCGCGCGTTGCGGGCGTCCTCGGTGAGCATCGACCACGCCTCGACCGCATCGCGCTGCTTCGCCAGCCGCTCGGCGAAAGGTGCGTGCGCGGCGATCGTGATCATGTCCGTCCACGGCTCGATGTCGGTGCCGCCCCAGTTGATCGAGAGGATGCCGACCGGCACGCCCAGCTCGCGGCGCAGGTCCATCGCCATCCAGAACGCCACGGCGCTCAGCGAGGGTGCGGTGGCCGGCGCCAGCACCTTCCACGACGCGTCGATCGTCTCGGCCGGGCGCGGTGCGGTGACGTGCGGGGCCTTGATGAAGCGCACCAGCGGGTCGTTCGCGATCTTCACGCCCTCGTCGCGCTGCGTGCCGGTGGCGCCCAGCTCCCATTCCATGTTGCTCTGGCCGCCCGCGATCCACACCTCTCCGATCAGCACGTCGTTCACGGTGATCGTGTTCGCGGCGCGGACCTCAAGGACCATCGGATCCGCGGTCGCGGGCAGCGGCTCGAGGTCGACGTGGAACAGCCCATCCGGCCCCGCGATCGCCTTGCCGGTCCGCACGGACCTGCCGGCGGCGTCGCGGAGCTCCGCGGTGACGGCCTCGGTGGGCTGCGCGTGCCCGAACACCACGATCGGGCGGTCGCGCTGGAACACCATGTGGTCACCGAAGACCGCGGGCAGGCGCACGTCGGCGGCCGCGGCGGAGGCGAGGACGAGCCCGATGGCGATGCTGGCGACGGTTCGCATAAACGGATGATGCCCGCCCCGCCGCGCCGATGCAACGAGGGCCATGCGCCAGCCCCTGATCGGCATCACCGCGGACATCGCCACCGACGACCAGGGGCGCGTCCGGCACCAGGTCCGGGCCACCTACGTGGATGCGGTGGTCCGTGCCGGCGGCATCCCGGTCATCCTGCCCGCGTGCGACGCCACGCGCGCGGCGCTGCTGGATCGGCTGGACGGCGTGGTCGTGATCGGCGGCGACGACATCGACGTGCGGCCGTTCGGGATCGCGCTGCACCCGGAGGCGCAGGTGATGCACCCACAGCGCCAGGCGGCCGAGTTCGCGCTCCTGCGCGCGCTGGACCTGCGGCCCGCGATGCCGGTCCTGGGCATCTGCCTGGGCATGCAGCTGATGGGCGTCCACCGGGGCTGCACCCTCATCCAGCACCTGGGCGACCGGCTTCCCGACGCGGACCGGCACCGCAACGACAACCGCCACCCCGTGTCCAGCGAGCTGGGGAACGGTCCCGTCGCCAGCTGGCACCACCAGGCGCTGGCCGATGCCGGGCCTTACGAGGTGATCGGACGCTCCGACGACGGCGTGCTGGAGGCGATCCGCGACCCCACGCGCCCGTTCTACGTGGGCGTGCAGTGGCACCCGGAGCGCACGGACGATTCCGCGCTGGGCGACGGCGTGATCCGCCGGCTGGTTGACGCCGCGCGCCGCCCGGGCTGACCTGCAAGGGCGGGTAGCCTTCACCCACCGCCGCCAGGTCGCGGCACCCATCCTCCAGCCAAAGGAACCCGGATGCTCCTCACCACGCTCTGCACCCTTGCGCTTGCCGACGTCCTCGTCGCCGGCAGCCCCGCGCCTGCGCTCTCCGTCGACACCTTCGTGAAGGGCGATGCGGTGAAGTCGTTCGAGGCCGGCAAGGTCTATGTCGTGGAGTTCTGGGCCACCTGGTGCGGCCCGTGCATCGCCAGCATCCCGCACCTGACCGAGATGCAGAAGTCGCACCCGGACGTCACGCTCATCAGCGTCGCCGGCTTCGAGCGCGGCGGCGACGCGGCATCGAACGAGAAGAAGGTCCGCGACTTCGTGGCCAAGAAGGGCGATGCGATGGGGTATCGCGTGGCCTTCGACGGCGACGCCTCGATGGCCAAGGAATGGATGATGGCCGCGAAGCGCAACGGCATCCCGTGCGCGTTCGTGGTCGGCGGCGACGGCAAGGTCGCGTGGATCGGCAACCCGCAGGGCAGCTCGATCGAGGATGCCGTGAAGGCCGCGGTCGCGAAGGCCGGAAAGGGCTCCGAAGGCACGGCCGACGCGCCGATCGGCGAGGGCGGCCAAGGCGCTGCCGGCGGCGCCACGGGCGGAGGCGCCGGTGGATCCGGCGGCTCGGCCGGCGCGGGCGGCAGTGGCGGCTCCGGTGGCACGTCGAAGTCCTCGTCGAGCAGCAGCTCGTCGAGCTCGGGCTCGTCGAGGTCATCGGGATCTTCCAGCTCCTCGACCTCGGGCGGGACGAAGTCGTCCTCGAGCACGTCGAAGTCGTCGTCCAGCTCGAGCTCCCAGACCGGCTCGCCCCAGGCGCCGCGCTGACGCCACGCCGCGCGGCGCATGCTCCCTGCCTACTGCACCAACGTCGTCGCCGGCCGCACGCTTGACGAGACGCGCTCGAACGTGGTGCGCACCTTCGGCGCCGTGCGCGCGCTGGCGTGCCCTGGCGAAGCACTGCCGATCGGCCTGTGGCTCTCGGCGCGCGCGCTGCACCAATTGACCGAGGAACCGGGCGGCGCACGCGCCCTGCGCGACGAACTTGCCTCACACGGCCTGGCGATCGTCACGCTGAACGCGTTCCCGTACCACGACTTCCACGGCGCGGTGGTGAAGCACCGCGTCTACGAGCCGCATTGGGCCGACGTCCGCCGCCTGCTCTACACGACCACGCTGGCCGATGCGCTGCCGGAGCTGCTGCCGGCCGGCACGCGCGAGGCGTCGATCTCCACCGTGCCGCTCGGCTGGCGCACGCGCTTCAGCCTCGAGGGGTGCGGTGCAAGCGTCGGCCTGGCCAGTGCGATGCTGGAGCAGCTTGGCCGCCACCTGGCGCAGCTCGAGGACCGCACCGGCGTCCGTGTGCACGTTGACCTGGAGCCGGAGCCGGGTTGCGCGCTGGACCGCGCGCAGGACGTGACCAGCTTCTTCGGGCACGCGCTGCCCACGCGCCGCGGGCAGCCTGACGTGCGCCGGTACGTCGGCGTGTGCCATGACGTCTGCCACGCGGCGGTGATGTTCGAGGAACAGGCCGACGTGCTTCGCGCCTACCGCGCCGCCGGCGTGCGCGTGGGCAAGGTTCAGATCTCGTCGGCGCTGCGGGCAGACGGTTCGCCCGAGTCGCTCGCGGTGCTTGCCGCGTATGCCGAGCCGCGCTGGCTGCACCAGACGTGCGTGCGTGCGCCCGGGCGCGGGCCCGTGTTCCATGAGGACCTTGCGCTGGCACTCGCCGCCGAGCCCGCCGGCGAGTGGCGCACGCACTTCCACGTACCGGTGTTCGCCGCGCGCCTGGGGGCGTTGGGCACCACGCAGGACGCGATCGACGCGTGCCTGGCGGAACTGGCGCAATGGCCGGCCGCCGAGCGCCCGCTGCTCGAGCTCGAGACCTACGCCTGGGAGATGCTGCCCGACGCCCCTGGTTCGCCCGGCGGGGACGCGACGCTCGCGCAGGGGATCGCGCGCGAGATCGACTGGCTGCGCGGCCGCATTCGCGGCGCCGGGCTGGTGGACGATGGCAGCGGCACGGAGGCCCAGCCGTGAGGCGCGGCACGCTGCACGCGTGGCTGGAGCTGATGCGGCTCTCGAACGCGCCGACGGTCGTCTCAAACGTGCTGGCTGGCGCGGCGGCAGGTGCGTCGTTGCGGCCCGCGGGGGAAGGGCTTCCCGTGTGGGCCGCCGGCCAGGTGCTCCTGGGCGCCCTGCTCTGCTACTGGGCCGGCATGATCCTGAACGATGCGTTCGACGCGCGTGTGGATGCGGCGGAGCGGCCTTCCAGGCCGATCCCCTCGGGTCGTGTCGCGCTGGCGCGCGCGCGCGCGGCGGGAGTCGCGATGCTGGCGGTCGGCACGGCGCTTCTCGCGTTCGCGGGCATGCCGGCGGACGGTTCGGGCGGGATCGTCGGCTCCGCGACCTTTCCGTGGGCCGTGCTGCTCGGGTCGTGCGTGCTGGCCTACGACGTGCTGCACCTGCAGCTGCCGGGTGCAAGCGGCCTGGTGGCCGGCTGCCGCGCGCTGGTCGTGGTCATCGCGGCGCTGGCCGTCTCGCCCGCCGCGCCTTGGCCGGTCGTCGCATGGGTGGCGCTGCCGCTGCTGGCGTACGTGCTGTGCGTCGGGATCGCCGCGCGCGACGAGGTGGTCGGCCTGCGCGGGCCGGCGCGCGTGGTTGCGTCGGCGCTGCCCGTGCTCGCGGCCGTCGCTCCCGTGGGCGTGCGGTGGATGGCCGGCATCGAGCCGCCGGCGGAGCCGTGGTCCATGCCGCTGACGGTGGCCTGCATCGCGTTGGCCGCTTCGACCGCGTTCCTCGGCCTGCGCGCGGCACGTGCCGGCCGGGTGCCCGTGGCGGTCGGGCGATGGCTGGGCGCCATCCCGGCCGCCGATGCCGCCGTCTGTCTGGCGCTGGGCCGTCCCGGCCTGGCCGCAGCCTGCGCTTGCGCGTGGGTCGCCGCGGCGCTCCTGCGCCGGCGGATCGCGGCCAGCTGATCCCTGCCCGCCCGCGGCCCCCGCGCTACCATTCCCGCTCCCATGCGGATCCTGGCTGCCACCGACCTGGCCATGTACATCCCGATCGCCATCGCAGTCGCGATGAGCGCGATCTTCGCCGCCGTCAACATCGGCGCCAGCATGATCCTGGGTCCCCGTCGTGAGGGCGACGTCAAGGGCAGCACCTACGAGTCGGGCATGAATGCCATCGGCAGCACGCGCAAGCGCTTCAACGTGCGCTTCTTCGTGGTCGCGATGACCTTCCTGCTGTTCGACGTCGAGGTGATCTTCCTCTACCCGTGGGCCGTCGCCTACACGCAGCTGGAGCCGCAGGGCCAGATGGCCGGCCTGTTCCTGGCGCGCATCCTGTTCTTCATCCTGACCAGCATCCTTGCGTACGTCTATGCGTGGCGCAAGGGCGTGTTCCGCTGGGACTGAGCGCGCCGCGCCCGGGCATCAGAACCGTTCCGCATCGCTCTTCGGGCTCATCGGCCACGGGTCGCTGCGCTGTCCGTTGATCGTGGTGCCGTTCTGGATGCCGGTGCGCACGAAGTCCAGGAACTCGCACGGGAACGGCAGCTCGGGGTGCGTCAGCGCGTCCAGCTCCCTCGTCTCGTCCGCGGTCAGGTGCACGTCCATCGCACCCAGGTTGTCGTCCAGCTGCTGCATCGTGCGCGCGCCGATGATGGTGCTGGCCACGCCGGGTCGGTCCATCGTCCAGCGGATCGCCAGCTGCGGGACGGTGCAGCGCTTGCCAGCCGCCATGGCGTGCAGCGCGTCCAGCAGCGCGAACGTGCGCTCGGTCAGGTACTTGGAGTCCTTGCGGACGCGCGTGCTGCCGTCGTCCTTCGGCGGGTTCGTGCGGCTGAACTTCCCGCTCAGCACGCCGCCGCGCAGCGGGCTCCACGGGGTGATGCCCATGCCTTCGTGGATCGCCATCGGGACCAGCTCGGCCTCGACGGTGCGCTGCAGCAGGCTGTACTCGATCTGCAGCGCCGTCAGCGGCGTGGCACCGCGCATGCGCGCGAACGACTGCGCCAGCGCGCAGACCCACGCCGGGTGGTCGCTCAGCCCGATCGCGCGGACCTTGCCTTGCTGCACCAACAGCTCCATGCCG
This sequence comes from Planctomycetaceae bacterium, assembly GCA_947459855.1. GTDB lineage: Bacteria > Planctomycetota > Phycisphaerae > Phycisphaerales > SM1A02 > UBA966. The sequence goes on from CANHFL010000018.1 coordinate 5,597, forward strand.
CGCATCAGCTCCTCGATGGGCGTGTGGCGGTCCCAGAAGTGGCACCACAGCAGGTCGACGTAGTCGGTCTGCAGCCTGCGCAGCGAGTGGTGCACCGCATCCATCATCGCCTTGGTGCCGCTGCCGCCGCCGTTGGGGTCGCCGGGCCACATGTTGCCGCCGAACTTGGTGGCGATCACCGCGCGGTCGCGCATGCCGCGCCCGCCACCCGTGCGGAACCAGTCGCCGATGATCTTCTCGCTGTGGCCCTTGGTGTAGATGTTGGCCGTGTCGATGAAGTTGCCGCCCCACTCCATGTAGCGCGCTAGCATCGCGTCGCTCGCGGGCACGTCGGTGCCGAAGCCCCACTCGGTGCCGAAGGTCATCGCGCCCAGGCAGACCGGGTGCACGCGCAGGCCGCTGCGGCCGAGGGTGACGTAGCGCGGGTGGTGGTTGGTGGTCATGTCGCGGACGATAGGCGTGCGCATGTCTCCGCACGCCACCGCCCACCCGCCTATGCTCCGCGCCCCGTGACCAAGCCACCGACACTGACGTTCCTGGGCGCCGCCGGCGAGGTCACCGGGAGCTCCACCCTGCTCGAGACGGACCGTGCGCGCGTGCTGGTCGATTTCGGGCTGTTCCAGGGCAACCCCACGCAGGAGGCCCGGAACGCCGACGTGCCGCCGATCGACTTCCGGTCGCTCGACGCGGTGATCTGCACGCATGCGCACATCGACCACTGCGGCCGGCTGGGCATGCTGCCCAAGCTCGGCTTCCGCAACAGCGTCTTCTGCCATGAGGCGACCGCCGAGCTGCTGCCGCGCGTGCTGGCCAGTTCGGCCAACCTGCAGCAGGTGCGGCTCGAGGAGTACCGCAAGGGAACCGCGCCCGACGCCGTGGTGCTGGACCCGGTGCCGGATCCCGCCTGGGCCGAGGCGCAGCGGCGCACCGCGGATCCGGTCGTGCTCTATGCGCGCGGCGATGCCGAGCGCGTGGCCCGCTCGATCGTCGGGGTCCCCTACCGTGCCTGGCGCGACCTGGCGCCCGGCATCCGGATGCGCCTGCACGACGCCGGCCACATCGTCGGAAGTGCATCCGTCGAGCTGGAAATCACGCATGGTGCGTCCCGGACGCGCGTGCTGTTCTCGGGCGACGTGGGCCCGGCCGGGCCGTCGTACCTGGCCACGCGCGAGGGCGCACCTGCCGCCGACGTGGTGATCATGGAATCCACCACGGGAGCTCGGCCGGTCGGCGCCGGGACGCCCGACGTCGATGCGATGCTGCGCGAGGTCATCGCCGATGCGCGCGCCAACGGCCGCATGGCGCTGTTCCCGACGTTCAGCGTGGGCCGGGCGCAGGTGCTGGTGCACCACCTGGCCAAGCTCTCCCGCGAGGGCGTGCTGGGCGGCATGCCCGTCTACCTGGACAGTCCCATGGCGATCCGTGCGGGCGAGGTCTGCTGTGCGCACCCCGAACTGCTCTCGGCCGAGGCCCAGGCGATGATCGCCGCCGGGGACTCCCCGCTCGACTTCGACGAGCTTTGGTTCGTCTGGTCGCGCAAGCAGTCGCTCAAGCTGCTCGACCGCGAGGGCCCGGCGATCGTGCTGGCCGGCAGCGGTTTCTGCGACGCCGGCCCGATCCTGCACCACCTGGAGCGGCACCTGGCGCACGAGCGTGGGCATGTCGTGTTCACGGGCTACGTGCTGCCGGGGTCGCTGGCCGAGGGACTGGCCACGGGGACGGCCCGCCGGGTGCGGATCAACGGCACCGAGCTGAACGTGCGTGCCCGCGTGAGCCGGATGCATGGCCTGAGCGGCCATGCGCACATGGACGACCTTGCGCAGTGGCTGGTGTCCGACGGCCACTCTCCCGAGCTGGTGCTCCTGAACCATGGCGACGATGCGGCCCGTCAGGGTGCCGGCACCCGGATCTCCGATCTTGTGCAGAGCGACATCGGTCTCCCCGGCCTGCTTGATCCGATTGAGATCGCGTGAGATCGCGCACGATCGCGCATGTTCAAACGTGTAAGCCGCATGTTCACGAGCGAGGCCCACCAGCAATGGTGGGCCTCGCTGGTTCTCGGACTGTGAATGGTCTGTCGGGGATCGCGCTCGGCTGGAGCAGTCGCTCCACTCGGTCGTAGCATCGTGAGTGTTCCACGTGGAACATCTCGCATCGCGAACGCACTGACCGTGGAGTGGACATGTCGAAGCAACAAGCTGATCGTGGTCGTCCCGCTGCATCCCGCCTGGGCCGTGGGCTTGGGAGCTTGATCCCGGTGCCGCTGCAGAAGCCCGGCGCGCCTGCGCCTGCGCCGGCCGTGCCCACCGCCGTGTCGGCGTCATCCGATGCACCGGTTCCGCCGGCAGCCGCGCCCACGAAGCCCATCCGGACGGCAGCGGCGGCCGCGCCGGCGCCGGGCAGCGCGGCCGCCCTGGTTGGCGTGCAGTTCATCCCGACCGCCTCGATCCGGCCGGGCAAGTACCAGCCACGTGGGTCCATGGACCCCCAGGCACTGGACGCACTGGCAGCCAGCATCGAGGCGTCGGGCCTGATGCAGCCGATCGTGGTCCGGCCGACGGGCGAGGCCGGCAGTTTCGAGCTGATCGCTGGTGAGCGCCGTTGGCGGGCCGTCACCCGACTGGGGCGCACCGAGATTCCGGCGGTCATTCGGGATGCAGGGGATCATGAGGCGGCTGAGCTGGCGCTGATTGAGAATCTGCAGCGCGAGGACCTCAACGCGATGGACCGAGCCGCTGCGCTCCGGCGCCTGTCTGACGAGTTCGGCTTGACCCATCAGCAGCTTGCGGAGCGGGTCGGCCTGGATCGGGCATCGGTATCTAACCTGTTGCGGCTCAATGATTTGGATACACATGTCGCAGGACTTGTCCGTACTGGATCATTGGCGCTTGGTCACGCGAAGTGCCTCCTTGGTGTCGCGGACCTGGCTGTCCGTCGTGCCTTGGCGGATGCCGCCGTGACGGGCGACTGGAGCGTTCGCCAGCTCGAGACCAAGGTTCGTGAGGGAGCGACTGTTCCACGTGGAACGCGGACGCCAGGTCGGACCGGCGGTCCGTCGTCAGCCCATCTGACGGACCTCCAGCGCCAACTTGAGCAACACCTGGGCACCCGCGTCCAAGTGCGGGTTGGCCGCAAGAAGGGGGCTGGTGAACTGCGCATCCAGTTTTTCTCGCTCGACGAGTTTGACGGCCTGATGGCGCGTATCGGATTCCGAGGCAACAACCTCGTGGTGTGACCAATAACCAATTCACCACCCAGTCGATCGTTCATGTTCCCGACTCGCATCGGCCGAAGTCGGTCGAACGAATCCACCGTACCGCCGGGCCGACAGCGCTCGGCTCCCACGCACGTCCCCCGAACCACCGAGACCACCCATGCTCCGCTCCCTGTCCGCCGCGTTCGCCTCGCTCGCCCTCCTCGCCGGCTCCGTGGCCGCCACTGCCGATGATGCGCCGAAGGCCAAGGGTCCCGTGACCTGCGCCATCGACGACGTCCACTCGATGGCGATGTTCCGCGTCCAGCACATGGGGGCCGGCGCCTTCTGGGGCCGCTTCAACGACGTCGACGGCAGCTTCACCTTCACCCCCGGCACCGACGAGGGCATGAAGTTCGACGTCTCCATCAAGACCGAGTCGGTCGACAGCGGCAACGACAAGCTCAACCAGCACCTGCGCAGCCCGGACTTCTTCGCGTCGAAGGACTTCCCGTCCATGACCTTCAAGAGCACCGGCGTGAAGATGGTCGACGCGACGCACTTCACCGTCACGGGCGACCTCTCCCTGCACGGCGTCACCAAGCCGGTCACCGCGAACGTCGAGTTCGTCGGCATGTCCGACAAGGGTGGCTCCGCACGCGCCGGCTTC
>CANHFL010000019.1 GCA_947459855.1 Planctomycetaceae bacterium
CGCGCCGGGACCACTTCCGCATCCTGATGCGGCAGGTGGCCAGCCTGCTGGCGCTCGAGGTGCTTGCCGCGGTCGTGCTGCTGGGCGTCGGCGGCTGGCTGGTGCTCGGGCAGCAGCTCACGCTCGGCCAGCTGGTGGCCAGCGAGATCATCCTGTCGATGATCGTGGCGTCCATCTCCAAGCTGGGCAAGCAGTTCGAGTCGTGGTACGACGCGGTTGCCGCGATGGACAAGCTGGGCCACCTGGTCGACCTGCGCATGGAGCGCGATGGCGGCGAGACCGTCGCGCCGCAGGGTGGCGGCGCGCGCGTCGACGTGCAGGGCCTGGCCTACGCGCGCCTGGGGCGGGCCCCGTCCTTCGAGGACGTCTCGTTCACCGTCCAGCCGGGCGAGCGCGTCGCCCTGCTCGCCTCGCGCGGCATGGGCACCAGCTCGATCCTCGAGATGCTGCTTGGCATGCGCGCGCCCGTGGCCGGGTCGATCTCCGTCGACGGCCTGGACGTGCGCAACTGGGACCTGGATGCGCTGCGCGCGCAGTGCTGCATCCTGCGCAGCGGCGACCTGATCGCCGGCACGATCGCCGAGAACGTCCGCGTCGGCCGTTCCGACATCCCCACGGCCGACGTGCAGCGCGCGATCGAGTCCGTCGGCCTGGGCGAGACCGTGCGCGCGTTCCCGGAGGGCATCCACGCGCCGCTCGTCACGGGCGGGCTGCCGCTCACCGGCCGGCAGCGGGCGCGCCTGCTGGGTGCGCGTGCGCTGGCGGCGCGGCCGCGCCTCCTGCTGCTGGACGAGGTGCTGGACGGCCACGAGGGCACGCTGGACGTGCTGGCGCGCGCGCTCCTCGACGCGCCGATCCCCTGGACAGTGATCGTCGTCACCCACGACCGCCGCGTCGCCGCGCGATGCGGCCGGGTCATCGAGCTTGGACAGGAGGACGCACGCCATGCATGACCACGCCCACGGCGCCGCGGGCGCCCGCGAGTGGCCCGCCTTCCAGCCGCCGCCGCTCCCGGCGCTCGCCCTCGCGGGCAGCGCCCGCGGGACGCGCATCCTTGCGCGCGCGCTCGCCGCGTTCGCCATCCTGCTGGTGCTGGGCGTCGTCTTCCTTCCGTGGCAGCAGTCCGTGCGCGGCACGGGGCGCGTGATCGCGTTCAACCCCCTGGACCGCCGCGTGAACATCGAGGCGCCGGTCGAGGGCCGCGTGCGCCGCGTGCTGGTCGTCGAGAACCAGGCCGTGAAGCAGGGCGACATCATCGCCGAGATCCAGGACAACGACCCGAACCTGCTGGCGAACCTGCGCCTGCAGCACGACGCCGCCGTCGCGCGCCGCGCGGCCGCGGTGCAGCGCATCAAGGACCTGGAGCAGCAGGCCGCCAGCCAGCAGCTCGCGCGCACGCAGGCGCTGGACGCGGCACGGCAGCGCGTCAACGCCGAGCAGTTCACCTACGACACCAACGCGATCAACGAAAGGCGCTTCGCGCAGCTGGTCGAGACCGGCGACCGCTCGCGGCGCGACTACGAGCTGGCGAAGCTGGCGCTCGACAGCTCGCGCGCGAACCTGGCGGCGGCCAGGGCCGTGCTGGAACGCACCGGCCCCGAGTACGACGCGATGGTCTCGGCCATCAACGCAAGCCGCGGCAGCGCCGAGGGCGAGGTCGCCGCGGCCGACCGCGACCTGGCCGCGGTCGACATCCAGATCTCCAAGACCCAGCAGCAGGTCGTCGCCGCCCCGCGCGACGGCATCGTGCTGAGCGTCTCGGCCACCGAGGGCGCCTACCTGAAGCCGGGCAGCTCGATCTGCGTGGTCATCCCCAACACGGACGCGCGCTTCGTCGAGGCGTGGATCGACGGCATGGACATGCCGCTGGTCGCGCCGCGGCACACCGATCCCGACGGCACCGCCGTCCCGGGCAGCCGAGTCCGCCTGCAGTTCGAGGGCTGGCCCGCGATCCAGTTCGTCGGCTGGCCCAGCGTCGCGGTGGGCACCTTCGGCGGCGAGGTCGTCTCGGTGGACGCCACCGACGACGGCCAGGGCCGCTTCCGCATCGTCGTGGCGTCCGACCCCGGCGATGAGCCGTGGCCCGGCCCGCGCTTCCTGCGCCAGGGCGTGCGCGCCAAGGCCTGGGTGCTGCTGCGCACCGTCCCGCTGTGGCAGGAGGCGTGGCGCCAGCTCAACGGCTTCCCGCCGGTGGTCGCCGACAAGGAACCCGGCGGCAAGGCCGACGGGGCGAAGAAGAAGGACGACGACTCGAAGTGACCTCGGCGGGCCGCCCCGGGGCGCTCGCCCCGGCGGCCGCGCCGCGTCAGCGCTTCGCGCGGAACTTCGCCGTCTCGGCGCGCGACGCCTTGATGATCGCCGCGGCCTTCGCCGGGTTCGCCTTGCACTCCAGCAGCGCCTGCAGCATCAGCGGCGCCACGATGGTCGCGTCGCTCTCGACGACGAACATCGGCGTCCTCTCGGTCAGCTTGTCCCAGGTGATCTTCTCGTTGGGCGTGGCGCCCGAGTAGCTGCCGTAGCTGGTGGTGCTGTCGCTGATCTGGCAGAAGTACGCCCAGGGCTTCACCGGCTCCTGCAGGTCGTACTTGATGCTGGGCACCACGCAGATCGGGAAGTCGCCGGCGATGCCGCCGCCGATCTGGAAGAAGCCGATGCCCTTGCCCTTCGACAGCTGCTTGTAGTCGTCGTAGAAGCCGGCCATGTACTCGATGCCGCTCTTGACGATCGCGGCGCTGCACTCGCCGAACTTCACGTGCGACGCGAAGATGTTGCCGAACGTCGAGTCCTCGTGGCCCGGCACGACGATCGGCAGGTTCGCCTTCGCGGCCGCCAGCAGCCAGCACTCGTCGGGGTTGCCCTCGTACTTGGACTTCGGGATGCTCAGGACGAGCTCGTAGAAGTACTCGTGCCAGAAGCGGCGCTCGCCGTTCTTCGTGGCGCGCTTCCACATCGGCACCAGGATCTTCTCGACGCTGCGGAAAGCCTCGTCCTCGGGGATGCTGGTGTCGGTGACGCGGCGCATCCGCTGCTTCAGGATCTTCGTGTCGTCCTGCTTGGTGAAGTAGCGGTAGTCGGGGAAGTCCTTGTAGCTGTGGTGGGCGACCAGGCGGAAGAGCGACTCCTCCAGGTTGGCGCCGGTCACGCTCAGGCCGTGCACCAGTCCGGCGCGGATCGCGGGGGCCAGGCTGATGCCGAGCTGCGCGCTGCTCATCGCGCCCGCCACGGCCCAGTACATCTTCCCGCCGCCGCCGACATGGTCCCAGTACGCGTACAGCGCGTCGCGCGTGGCGCGGGCGTTGAAGTTGCGGTAGTTGCGGGCGACGAACTCGAGCGTGGGCAGGGCGGAAGTGGCCATGGGGCGGGGAATGTACCGGAATCCCCGGTCAACCCGCCGGCTTCACCTTCACCCGCACCGTGAACGGCTGCGTGAAGGTGCGGCCGCCCAGGTGCACCAGCCATTCGCCGGGCCGCGTCGCCTCGATGCGGAGCGGCGCACCGTCGCCCCCCAGGATGGTCGCCGACTCCGGGGCCTGGTTGCGGGGCAGCACCACGGGCAGCGCGCCCGACAGCGGCAGGTTGAACACGATCGCGTTCAGCTCGGCGCTGCCCGGTCGCCGCGTCCACCAGCCCCAGTCGATCTTCGGCAGGCCGGACAGGCCGCAGCCGACGATCGCGCCGCCGTTCACGTGCATCCAGTCGCCGATGCCGCGCGCGAGCGCCTGCTCCTCCGGGCGGATGCCGCCGTTGCCCATGGGTCCGATGTTCAGCACGAAGTTCCCGCCCATCGCGACGCAGCGCGCCGCCATCTCCAGCACCTCGTGCGTGTCCTTCAGGTGGCCCTTCCATCCCGCGTGGTAGCCCCAGCCGTTCTCCGGCACGGTCATCGTGCATTCCCAGTCGTTGGCGGGCGGCGTGCGCGGAAGCTTGCGCTCCCAGCCCTGCTCCCAGTCGCCCATCAGGTCGCCGTTGCTGTCGAAGTGGCGTGCGCCGTTCTCGTCGGCGCGCAGGCGGCTGCCGACCAGCACGTCCGGCCTGATCGCGCGCAGCTGCTGCTCGAGCGCAAGCGTCAGCTGGCCGTTCGCCTTCACCGAGGAGTCCTCGGTGCCGTCGAACCAGAGTCCCATGACGGAGGGATAGCGCCGCAGGAGCTCGGCGCACTGGCGCGTGGCGTAGCCCCAGTAGCGCGCGAACGCGGCACGGTCGTCGGGCGTGCGCAGCTCGCCGCGCCAGTCGGGGTGGTGCCAGTCCAGGATCGAGTAATAGAGCAGGACATCCAGGCCCGCGTCCTTCGCCGCCTGCACGAACTGGCCGACCAGGTCCTCGCGGTACGGCGTCGCGGCAACGTCGTAGTCGGTCTCGTCGCTGGGCCAGAGGCAGAAGCCGTCGTGGTGCTTCGCGGTCAGGATGACGTAGCGGGCTCCCATCTCCTTCGCCAGCGCCACCCAGCGCGCGGGCGAGTCCTTCGCGGGGTCGAAGCGCTTCAGCAGCGCGTCGTAGTCGGCGTCCGGCACCTGCGCGCCCATCTTGATGGACTCGGCGGCGCCGTCGTGCTCCTTGCCGCCCCAGCTGCCGGCCGCGATCGAGTACAGCCCGAAGTGGACGATCACGCCCAGGCGGTCCTCGCGCCAGCGGGCCATCGCTGGGTCGTCGCGCCTGCCCTGGCGCTGTGCGCCGTAGCGGAGCGCGATTCGCGGCTTCGGCGGGGCGGCCGCGGCGGACCTCGCCGGCGCACCGCGTGCGGGCGCAGGCGCAGCCGCGGCGCCGGGGCCCGGCTCCTGCGCCGCGGCGACGGGCAGCATGAGCGCCGCGGCCAGGGCCGCAGCCGCGCGGAGGATGGTCCGGTGCAGGTGCATCGGGCGGCAGCGTATCCCGGCGCAAGCGGTGTAAGGTGGTGGTACTGCGGCCCGCCGTCGCGGTACCGATGGAAGCTTCCGCCCTCCCCGTGCTCGCGATCCTGCTGCCCGCGCTCGGCGCTTGCGTGGTGGCCGTGCTGGCCACGGTGGTGGTCGAACGCCTGGGCGGCGTCGCGGGCGGCATCCTCTCGACGGTGCCCACGACGATCGTGCCTGCGGCGATCGGGCTGCATGGATCGGCCGCGGACGACGACGCGTTCCGGTGCGCGATGTGCTTCGTGCCGGTCGGCATCCTGCTGAATGCCGGGTACCTGCTGCTCTGGCGCATCATCCCTGCTCGCATCGGCATGCGGTCGCACCGGCACCTGCTGGCCACGACGGTCGCGCTGTCGCTGGGTGCGTGGCTGGCCGCCGCGACGGCCGCGGTGTGGATCCACCACGCGTATGCCCCCGACGCCGGCCAGTCGCTCGCGATCGGGCTGGCCGCGTTCGCGGCGGGCGCGATGCTCGGGATCGCCGCGAACCGCGTGCCGCACCCGGCGCCTGCGGGCCGGCGTCCCGTCGGCGCGGCCGTGCTGGCGCTCCGCGGGCTTGCGGCGGGCGGGGCGATCGCGGTGGCGCTGGTGCTGGCGCGCGGCGGCGACCCGATCGCGGGCGGCATCGCGTCGGTCTTTCCCGCCATCTTCACGGCCATCATGGTCGCCACCTGGCTCGCCCAGGGCGCGCAGGTGCCCACCGGCGCCGTGGGCCCGATGATGCTCGGGACGCTCAGCGTCAGCGCGTTCGCGCTCCTCGCCTCGGCTGCCATCCCGCGCCTGGGCGTGGCCGCGGGCGCCGCGGTGTGCTGGATCATCGCCGTCGCGTGCATCAACGTGCCGGCCTACGCGTGGCTGCGGTGGGTGCGGGCACGCCACGAACGCCGTGCCGCCGCGGGGACGGGCGCGCCATGAGCCGCGGCCGCCTGCACGTCGTGTGCGGCCCGATGTTCGCGGGCAAGACGAGTGCGGTGCTGCGGCTGCTGCGCACGGCCCAGGCCGCCGGCCGCCGCACGCTGGCCGTCAAGCCCGCGCGGGACGTGCGCTACGCGGACCGCGAGCTGGTCACGCATGTCGGCGACCGCCTGCCGGCCCTTCCCGTCGCGCGCATCGACGAGGTGCTGCCGTACGCCACCGACCTGGTCGCGATCGACGAGATCCACTTCTTCGCGTCCGAGGCGGTGCCGCCCATCGACGCGCTCCTCGCGCGCGGCACCGACGTCATCGTCGCCGGCTGCGACATCGACCATTTCGGCGACGTCTTCTCGCCGTTCGACGCGCTGCTCCCGCGCGCCGACGCCGTCACGCGCATCGCCGGCACGTGCGCCCGCTGCGGCGCGCCCAGCACGCACAGCGAGCGGCTGGTCGCGTCCACGGACCGGATCATCGTCGGCGGGATCGGCGACTTCGTCGCGACCTGCGCGGCGTGCTTCCGGCCCAGCGCGCGGGTCAGCCGCTGACCACCACAAGGTGCGCGGCATCGCGGTACGCCGCGGCATGCGCGCCGTACGTCGGCTCCGCCACGTTCTCGAAGAAGTGCCGCAGGTACTCGATGGGCCACGGCCTGTCGCCGGCGCGCTCGCGGGCGGCGGCGCGCTCCCAGCGCACGTCGCGCGGGGCGTCCACGTAGACGGCCACGTCCACGTGCGCGCGCGGCAGGGGGTGCAGCGCGTGCAGGCCCTCCACGACGATCACGGGCGCGGGCTCAACGTGCTGCTCGCCGACGCGCGCATGCGCCTCGAACGTCCAGCGCGGGATGCGCGTGGCGCGGCCGGCGCGCAGCTCGGCCAGGTCGGCCGCCAGTCGGGCCAGGTCGGACGATTCCGGCAGGTCGCGCAGGTGCTCGGGCGTGCGGTCGTAGTCGGGCAGGTAGTGGTCGGTGCTCACGATGCACGCCGAGACACGCGCCGCCAGCGTCGACTTGCCGGCCGCCACCGGGCCGGTGATCCCGACCACCGCGCGCGGAGCGCGTGCGCGTGCGGCGTCCAGGATCGCCTGCGCGGCCTGCTCGAACGTGACGATGCGCGGGTCCGCTGCCACGCGCGCAGGATAGGCCCCGCGCGGGGGCCGTCCGTATGCTGCGCCCGCCGCCGCGCCGTCGCGCGTCCGGCGCACCCGCACGGAGCGCACATGCAGCAGTACGTGGGAATACTCGGCATCCTGGCGATCCTGGCCATCGGCTGGGCCCTGAGCACCGACCGCCGAGCCATCAACTGGCGCACCGTCGGCGCGGGCGTCGCGCTGCAGGCCGTGATCGCGTTCCTCTTCATCAGCTTCCCGCCGATCGTCGCGGCGTTCACGCTGTTCGCGACGGGCGTCACCAAGGTCATCGGCTTCGCGGACGATGGCACCCGCTTCATCTTCGGGAACGCCGCCGACGCATCCGGCGCGTGGGGATTCATCTTCGCGGTCAAGGTGCTGCCGATCATCATCTTCTTCGCGTCGCTGATGGCCGTGCTCTACCACCTGGGCATCATGCAGCGCGTGGTTGCGGTGCTGGCCGCACTGCTTCGCCGGACGCTCGGGATCAGCGGCGCCGAGTCGCTCTCGGCCGCGGCGAACATCTTCCTGGGCCAGACCGAGGCTCCGCTCACGGTCAAGCCGTTCATCGCCGGCATGACCCGCTCGCAGGTCATGTGCATCATGGTCGGCGGCTTCGCCACCATCGCCGGCAGCGTGATGGCGGCGTACATCGTGATGGTCGGCGGCGAAGCGGAAGCGTCTCGCATCGAGGTCGCCAAGCACTTCATGTGCGCCAGCGTGATGTCCGCGCCGGCGGGCATCGTGATGGCCAAGCTGATGCTGCCCGAGACCGAGCGCGTGCCCGAGGAGACGCTGCAGGCCCTGCGTGAAATGCCGCGGACCACCGCCAACGTCATGGACGCCGCCGCCGAGGGCGCCACCGACGGCCTGAAGCTGGCGCTCAACGTCGCCGCGATGCTGGTCGCGTTCGTCTCGCTGATCGCGCTGCTCAACTGGCCGCTGGCCGCGCTCAGCGAGGTCAACGCGTCCTGGTTGCCGATCGCCACGTGGCGCGAATCGCTCGGCCTGCCGGTCCTGAGCTTCCAGAACGTCCTGGGCATCGTGCTGCAGCCGCTCGCGTGGCTGATGGGTGCCGGCGCCGAGGCGCGCACCGTCGGAGCCCTGCTGGGTGAGCAGGTGATCGCCACCGAGTTCGTCGCGTACGTCGACCTCGCGCAGCAGGTGAAGGCCGGGACCATCAGCGCGCGCGGTGAGACGATCGCCACCTACGCGCTCTGCGGCTTCGCGAACCTGCCCAGCATCGCGATCCAGATCGGCGGCCTGGGTGCGATGGCGCCGGCGCGCCGCGCGGACTTCGCCGCCATCGGCCTCCGTGCGATGGTCGCCGGTGCACTGGCGTGCTGGATGACGGGCGCGTTCGCGGGCGTGTTCGTGCCGGTCGCGGGCGGGTGAGCGCCGACTCCCCGCCCATAACGAAGGAGTCCCGTGGAAGGCGGCCGTGCCCGGTTTGTGCATCGGGCGGCGCGTGCTATGTTGTCGGGTCCGATGAAGTTCCCAGTCGTTCAACCCCGTCGTGGTCTGGCCTCCGCCGCCGTGCTGCTCCCCGCGTGCTGGCTTGGCGCCGCCGGCAGCGCCGCCGCCCCGCCCGTCAATCGCTCGAACGTCCTGGTGATCGTGCTCGACGACCTGGGCATCGACCAGGCGTCGTACCAGCCCTTCGGCTGGAACGGCGCGCCCCTGTCGCCCTCGATGCCGGTGCTCGGCGCGATCGCGCAGCAGGGCGTCAGCTTCCGCAATTTCTGGGCGACGCCCGAGTGCTCGCCGTCGCGCGCCGCGATGCTCACCGGCCGCCACGGCTTCCGCACCGGCGTCGTCACGGCGATCGTCGACCCGATGCTCCCGGTGGTGCAGGTGCACCCCTCCGAGGTCACCGTGCCCAAGCTCCTGAAGCAGGCCGGCTACGCGACCGGCATGCTCGGCAAGTACCACATGGCCGGTGGTCCGTCGAACACGCCGCCGGGCTACGGCTACCAGGCGCCGGCGTCGACGCTCGGCCTGGACTTCTACGACGGCTACTGGGACCTCCCGCCCTCGGTGGACTCCACCTTGGGAGGGCAGATGCCGGACGGCACCTACAGCTGCGGCACCATCGGCGGCATCGCCGTGACGGGCGCCGCGTGCTTCCCCGACGGCGACTGCCGCGAGAACCTCCACCCGCTCGACGCGATGGCGATGGGCGGCACGCCGCTGCTGAACCCGGACGGCACGCTCGTGCAGTCCTGCTCCGGCGCAACCTGCACCGGCATCGACTTCACCATCCCGAACGCCTACTACGCGTGGCCGCGCACGACCACCACGCCCGTCTCCGCGGTGCACACGACGCAGCCGCACCGCGAGTACCTGACCAACTTCATCGCGCGCCGGACCGTCGACTGGGTGCAGCAGGCGCGCGCGGCCGGCAAGCCCTGGCTCGCCTTCACGATGCACTCGGCCGCCCACACGCCGATCCAGTCCC
>CANHFL010000020.1 GCA_947459855.1 Planctomycetaceae bacterium
CGACGTCGTGGTCGCGCAGGCCCGGCAGATCGCCGAGTCCGCGCAAGGCGACATGATCGTCGAGGCGCTGGACGGCGCCGACCCGGCGGCCCTCCTGAGCGCGCTGAGCGCGGTGCGTGCCAAGCGCGCCGAGGCGGCCATCCTGCTGATGAGCGCGGACGCCGAGGCCGGCAAGGTCTCGATCGCGGCCGACGTGCCGAAGACGCTGCAGGACAAGGGCCTGAAGGCAGGCGACTGGGCCCGCGCGGCGGCCGAGGCCTGCGGCGGCAAGGGCGGCGGACGCCCGGACTTCGCGCAGGCCGGCGGCAAGGATCCGTCGAAGCTGCCGGACGCACTTCGCGCGGCGAAGGCGTACGCGGGGGCGCGGCTGGGCGGGTGACGGAGGATCATCGCGCGTAAGGCACCTGGTCGCCATGCGCGCGGACCAGAGGGGGCCTCAGTCGCCCAGACACTTCCCCGCCGGCGCAATGGCGCCGCCGGGGACAACTCGCTTGATGAGGCCCCCTCCGCAGCGACGTACGAGGCCGCGAGGCACGCGTACCCCGGTCCGATTCGGCCCGGGTCGTTCCACGTGCCGAGCCAGCCGAACACGATGACGAGCGGAACCTGGTGGAGCGAGGAAGTTCGCGGAGGAGGGGGCCTAGCGCAGCGAAAGGGCGCGGCGACCACGCACTGCCTTCCCACCCCGGAAATCGGTCCAGGGATATCCCGAACCCAATTTCGCTACTCGTCCGTCTCCCGCAGCTTCGCCAGCACGCCGAAGTCCTCCAGCGTGGTCGTGTCCTGCGTCGTCTCCTTGCCCGCAGCGATGTCGCGCAGCAGGCGACGCATGATCTTGCCGCTGCGGGTCTTCGGCAGGCCGTTCGTGAAGCGGATCACGTCCGGGCGCGCGATCGCGCCGATGTCCTTCGCCACGTGCTCCGCCAGCCGCCGGCGCAGGTCCTCGCCCGCGTTCGCGGCCTGGTCGGGGTGCAGCACGCAGAAAGCCGCGATGCCGGTGCCCTTGATCTCGTGCGGCATGCCGACAACCGCGGCCTCGACCACCAGCTTGCTGCCCACCAGGCTGCTCTCGACCTCGGCCGTGCCCAGCCGGTGGCCGCTGACGTTCAGCACGTCGTCGATGCGGCCCATGATCCAGAAACAGCCGCGCTGGTCGCGGCGCGCGCCGTCGCCGGCCAGGTACATGCCCGGAACGCGGCTCCAGTACGTGTCGATGAAGCGCTGCCGGTCGCCGCGGATGCCGCGCAGCATCGCGGGCCACGGCTTGCGGATCACCAGCAGCCCGCCGGCGTTCGCGGGCAGCTCCTTGCCGTGCTCGTCCACCACCGCGGCGTCGACGCCGAACATCGGCAGCGTGCAGCTGCCGGGGACCGTCGGCGTGCAGCCGGGGAGCGGCGTGATCACGTGGCCGCCGGTCTCGGTCTGCCACATCGTGTCGACGATCGGGCACCGGCCGCCGCCGATGCGTTCGTGGTACCAGATCCAGGCCTCGGGATTGATCGGCTCGCCCACGGTGCCGAGCACGCGCAGGCTGGTGAGGTCGTGCCGCGCGGGGTGCGCGTCGCCCCAGCGCATGAAGCTGCGGATCGCGGTCGGCGCGGTGTAGAAGTGCGTCACCCTGTGCCGCGCGACGATCGACCAGAAGCGGTCCTCGGCGGGGAAGTTCGGCGCGCCCTCGTACATGAGCGTCGGCACGCGGTTCGGCAGGATGCCGTACAGGATGTAGCTGTGGCCGGTGATCCAGCCGATGTCGGCCGTGCAGAAATAAACCTGCCCCTGCCCGGGCACCAGGTTGAAGGTCCAGTGCGCGGTCGCGGCCGTGAAGACCATGTAGCCGCCCGTGGTGTGCACGATGCCCTTCGGCTTGCCCGTGCTGCCCGAGGTGTAGAGGAGGAACAGCGGGTGCTCGGCGTCGACGGGTTCGCACGCACGGCCGGTGCCCTGCTTCGCGACCGCGTCGTGCCACCACACGTCGCGGCCGGGCTTCATCGCCACTTCGCCGCCCGTGCGGCGCAGCACCAGCACGTGGCGGACCTCGGGCAGGCGCTCGCACGCCGCATCGACGTTCGCCTTGAGCGGCACGACCGAGCCACGGCGCCAGCCGCCGTCGCACGTCACGATCACCTTGCTGTCCGCGTCCTGCACGCGGTCGACGATCGCCTGCGGCGCGAAGCCGCCGAAGATCACGCTGTGCGGCGCGCCCAGGCGCGCGCAGGCCAGCACCGCGACGGCCAGCTCGGGCACCATGCCCATGTAGATCGTGACGACGTCGCCCTTGCGGACACCCAGCTCCTCGAGCGCGGCGGCGCAGCGCGCGACCTCGTCGCGCAGCTCGCGATAGGTGATGCGGCGCACCTCGGGGCCGGCGGCACCCATCGGCTCGCCTTCCCAGAGGATCGCGACCTCGTCGCCGTGGCCGTCCTCGACCTGCCGGTCCACCGCATTGAAGCAGGCGTTGGTGGTGCCGCCGACGAACCACTTCGCGTCGGGCAGGTTCCACTCCAGCACGCGGTCCCACGGTCGGAACCAGCGGAAGCCCTTCGCCACGTCGCCCCAGAATCCCTCCGGGTCGCGGATCGACCGCTCGTGCATCGCGCGGTACGCATCCATGTCCGGCACATGCACGGTGCCGTGCATGCGCGCGGCGAAGTCGGCCGGCGGCGGGAAGACGCGGTCCTCTGTCAGCACGGAGTGGATGGGGGCGTTCGAGCTCATGGCGCGGGCACCATAGCGCGAACGTGAGCAGCCCGCCGCACCGCGCCGCTCACGGCGCGCCGATGTACCAGCCCGGCCCGGTCGCGGCGTCGCTCCAGCGGCGCATGTCGCGCAGGCGCTCCACCTGCAGGCTCTCGACGCCGCCGTCGACCGTCGCCAGGACGACCTCGTCGCCGTGGCGCGCGCTCAGGTTCCCGTAGGCCGAGGGAACGGCCGGGTCGTACTCCGCCGCGGACCAGCGAGGCGCGGCACCGACGAGGTACGGGCTGTCGATGCGGAAGAAGCCTTCGGTGATCGTCCCGCTGCCGTCCTGCGCGGCATCGGTGCGCGCGGTCGCGAACACCACCAACGACTCGGGGCGCCTTGCGCCGGACAGGCGCGTCACGCACAGGCGCGCCAGCGGGTTCGGCGCGCCGTTCGGCAGCGTCGCGTCCACCGGGAACCGCGACTCGTCGCCGCCGACCCAGGCGCTGTTCAGGCCGAACGCCGGGTAGAGCGACGCAAAGTAGAAGTACTGCGCGGGGTCTCCGTTCTGCAGTTCCTTCAGCTTCGCCTCGTGCTGGCCGGAGTAGAGCGCACGGAAGTCGTCGCCCAGGTAGGGCGCCAGGCGCCACGGGTAGCGCTTGGCGATCTCCACGTCGCCGCCGAAGGCGTCGGCGGGGATGGCGTCGCCGTTCGCGAGCCGCACCGGCAGCCCCGCGCGGAAGCCGGGCAGCACCCAGCCCTTCTGGTCGGTGGCGTACGAGGTCCACGCCGCCATCACCGCGCGCAGCGCCGTCACCTCGCGCATCCGGGCGACCGAGCGGCGTGCACCCAGCGTGACCGGGACGATGATCGCCACCAGGATGCCGATAATGGCCAGGACGACCAGCAACTCGACCAGGGTGAAGCCTTTCCGCGTCCCCTCCCGGCACACACGGCCAAGGTCCGGTGCGAATCCAGGGGAAACGGCGACCTCGTCACGGCGTCGGCGCATGGACGATCCATAGTATTCGCGACCCTTCCGACGCGGACCAGCCGCACGCAAGACATGAACCCCACCAGCTCCAGCACCCGTCTCCGTGCCGTCGCGGCCGGCTGCGTTGCAGCGGGAATCGCCGCGGCCGCGCACGCCGCCGGCTCGTACGTCTTTCCCGCGCCGTCCCTCGACCGCTGGATGTACCCGTTCAATTCGACGCCAGGCACGCGCCCGGTGATCAGCACGTTCGGCAGCACGCCGGGCGCCGCGGAATTCGACAGCCGGGACGGGCAGATGCTGGTCGGGTTCGACACGTCGGCACAGGTCGCTCCCGGCCAGGGATCATCGCTGCGGGTCATGCAGGCCGTGCTGGAGCTCGAGGTCTCGAACAACCTGATCTTCGCCTACGACGCGACGCAGGATCCGTGGCAGTGCTTCGTCGGGACCAACGACCCGGCGTGGCGGGCGGACGCCGATGCCGGGCAGCCGGTGGAGTGCTACGGCGTCGGGTTCCGCAACGGCTTCTCGCTGGCGACGTTCCAGGAGAACACGCCGTTCACCAGCACCGGGAACTTCATGGCGCCGGGCGTGCGCACCGCCTACGCGGCGGCGTTCGACGGCGGCGGCGCGCTCATCGACGTCTCGCAGAGCCCGCGCCAGCGCTTCGATCCGAAGCCCTTCGCGATCGGCCAGGCCGCGGGGCTCGCGCCCGGCGCCCTGGTGCCCGCGGGCACGAAGATGCGCTTCGAGCTCGACGTCAACGACGCGCGCATCCAGGCATACGTCGTGGCGGGGCTCAACGCCGGCAAGCTGATGCTGGCCGTCACCAGCCTGACGTTCGTGCAGCAGCAGAGCGGCAACTTCCCGTCGTTCATCGCGAAGGAAAACGCGTTCGTCACGCTGGGGCTGGCCTCACCGGCCCGACTGGAGATCGTGCTTTCCGACGCACCCCCGCCCTGCCGCCCCGCCGACCTCAACTGCGACGGCATCGTCAGCGGACCGGATCTCGGGCTGCTGCTCGGGCAATGGGGCACCAACGGTGCCGCCGACATCAACGGCGACGGCATCGTCAGCGGGCCCGACCTGGGACTGCTGCTCGGCGACTGGGGTTGACCTGCGGCGCAACTCCCGCCGCGCCCTCTTCCGACCGCACCGCCCCTCAGCGACGCGACTCGACCAGTGCATCCAGGAACGCACGCTGCGCGGCACGCAGCGTGGACTCGGCTCGCGCCAGCATCGTGCGGACCGAATCCACCGGGACCTCGAGCCGCGCGGCGATCGCGCCGTCGCTCAGTCCGTCACGGTGGCGCATCCGCAGCGCCTGACGTTCGTGCGGCGAAAGCAGCTCGACGACACGCGCGAGGAAACCGCCGTCGCTCGCGAGCGCGTCGGACACTTCCGACATTGGTTGCGTGACGGACGCGCGCTTCGTGCGCGGCGCTATCCGCTGTGCGAGACCTGCCATGCGTGCACTCCTTTGCAACGCTCGGGCTGAATACGGACCGCAGGCAGCGCACGACCCCTGACGTCCATGTCCGCGCACCACTCAGGGCGCGCCGGGGGGTCGGACCTGCGACGCACTGATAATAGCGCAATCCGCGCAGAGTGCAAGTGAATTCGCGTGGATCACGCCGCCGCGGGCAGCGTGATGATCGACGAGGCACAGGCCTGGAACGACTCGCGGAAGTCACGTTCGGCCACGAGGGACACGAACGCACGGGCGACGACCGGGTCAAACTGCGTGCCGGCGTTCGCCTCGATCTCGGCCAGCGCGTCCTCGACGACCAGCGCGGCGCCGTACGAACGGGGCGCGGTCATGGCATCGAACGTGTCTGCCACGGACACGATGCGCGCGAACAGCGGGATCCGCTCGCCGAAAAGGCGGTCGGGGTAGCCCAGGCCGTCCCAGCGCTCATGGTGCCAGCGGGCAACGGGAACCGCGAAGGCCAGGACCGGGATCCGGCTCAGGATCGCGCCGCCGAACGCCGTATGGCGCCGGACCATCGCGAGCTCCTGGGGATCCAGGGCGCCGGGCTTGCGCAGCAGGTCGGCCGGCAGCAGGATCTTGCCGACGTCGTGCAGGAGCGCGCCGACGCGCAGGTCGCGCATCGCGTCGCCCTCGATGCCCAGCGCGCGGCCGGTCAGCGTGGCCAGGGTGGCAACGCGCACCGAGTGCCCCGCGTTCACGGGGTCGCAGGCGTCGATCTCGGAGACGAGTTCCGTGACGAGGTTCGAGAGCGCGCAGTTGCCGTGCGCCAGGGGGTCACCGGCGGGCAGCTCGACGCCGTCCGTCGCGCGGTCGATGCCCGAAGCGGCGCGCGCATCGCGCGGCTCGGCGGCGAACCACGCCGGACGGACCGGCTGGGAGGCGTTCGGGACGGGACGACGGGAGTCGAACGGCTGCATCTTCAGGACCTCGCGTGCGTCGGCGGAATGCCGCGCAGGAGGGGCATCGGCACGGCCGGGGCACGACTGAAGCACAGGCGGGGAAATCTCCCGTGAAACCGGAAAAACCGCGTCTGGGGCGTCCCAGCGGGGGTCGATCGCTAGACTCCGGCCTTCCCTGATGCGGATTTCCCCCACCGAGTTCCTCCGCCCGCCCAAGCAGCGGGCCGTCGAGGTGGCCTGCGCCCCCGACGCCCACCTGAACCCCGAGCTGGGCTTCCCGCCGGCCAGCTTCGCCCACGTCCTGGCCAAGCGGCCGGATCCGGCCGGCATCCTGGCCGCGGTGCAGCACCTGCTGCTGACCGGCGCGCTGGAGGTCGACCGCACGCCCGGCATGTTCGTCTACCGCGCCGCGCACGGTGGCCGCAAGTGGATGGGGCTCGTGTGCAGCATCGACACGCGCGACCTGGTCCCCCTGCTCGTCGACGCCGCGACGCCCGAGGAGATCCGCATGGCCGAGGCCGACCGCGCGGCCTTCGGGGCACAGCTGGTGCCCTGCCTGGTGAAGGTCGAGGGATCGGACGACGTCGCGCAGTGCTTCGTGCTGGATTCGAACGACCGGCCCGGCTACCACTTCGTCTCGCACGACGGCAGCACGCACTCGGCGTGGGTGGTGCGGAACCCCCAGGAATACGTCGAGCTGTTCGGCGACCTCAACGCCGAGGACGTGCTCTGCGGCGGCGCCGAGCTGATGGCCGCGCACCTGGCTGGTGCCCCGGCGCTGGCGATCCTCTCGCCCGATGCCGACACGCACGCAAGCGCCGGTCCGCTGCAGCCACGCGCCGGAATGCTGATCGCCCGCCCGGCCGAGTGAGCCTGCGCCACACGGGGACGCTCCGACGGGCGGCCGCACGCACCCCGGGGCTACACTCGTGGCATGACCGCATTCGCCCGAAGCGGCGCCCACGCGCCAAGCGTCCCCGGCCCGGCCAAGGTCCTCCTGTGCGACCCGATCGCCAAGCCGGGCATCGACGGCCTGAAGGCCCTCGGCTGCGTGGTGATGAACGACCCAGAGCTCACCGAGGCCACGCTGACGCGCGCCGTGCGCGACACCGAGCCCGACGTCCTGGTCACGGGCACCACGCCGATCACCGCCGAGGCGATCGAGGCCAGCCCCCGCCTGGCGATGATCGTGGTGGCCGGTACCAGCGTCGACCACGTGGACATCGCCGCCGCGAGCCGCCGCGGCGTCTTCGTGGCCAACTGCCCCGGCCGCAACGCCACCGCAGTGGCCGAGCTGGCATGGGCGCTGATCCTGGCCTGCGACCGGCGCGTGCCAGACCAGGCCGCCAGCCTGCGCGCCGGCGCGTGGAACCAGCGCGAGTACGCCAGGGCCGCGGGCCTGCACGGCCGTACGCTCGGCGTCGTCGGCCTGGGCCAGGTCGGGCAGGAGGTCGCCCGCATCGGGCGCGCCTTCGGGATGGACGTCATCGCGTGGAGCCCCAAGCTCACCGAGGAGAAGGCGCTCGAGCACGACTGCGGCTTCTGCGGCAACCTGATCAACCTGGCCAAGCTGAGCGACGTCGTCAGCGTCAACGTCGGCGGCGGCGACGACACCGACAACCTGATCGGCGAGAAGTTCCTGGCGGCGCTGAAGCCCGGCGCGATCATGGTCAACACCAGCCGCGGCGGCGTGGTGGCGCAGGACGCCCTGCTGAACGCGGTGCGCACGCGCGGCCTGCGCGCGGGCCTGGACGTCTTCGCCAGCGAGCCCGAGGGCGGCGAGGGCACGTTCGACGACCCGATCGTGCACGAGCCCGGCGTCTACGGCACGCACCACGTGGGCGCGCTCACCGAGCAGGCCCAGCGCGCGGTGGCCGAGGAGGTCGTGCGCGTGGTGCGCGCGTGGGCCGAGCGCGGCCACGTGCCAAACTGCGTCAATCGCGCGGTGGCGACGCCCGCCACCAGCATGCTGGCCGTGCGGCACATGAACCGCCCCGGCGTGCTGGCGCATGTCTTCTACACGCTGGGCCAGGCCGGAATCAACGTCGAGGAGATGGAGAACATCGTCTACGCCGGCGGCGAGGCCGCCCTAGCCCGCGTCCAGCTGGACCAGGCGCCCAGCGACGAGCAGCTGCACGCGATCCGCGCGAATCCCAACGTCCTGAGCGCCACGCTCAGCACGATCGCACGCAGGATGTGAGGCAGGGGCCGCGGCGCACTCAGGCACCGCCGCCCAGCGTGCGGCGCAGGCCTTCCTCGAACGGCACGATGACGCGGTAGCCGAGCAGGCGCCCGGCGGCCGAGATGTCGGCCTCGCTGTCGCGCACGTCGCCGGTGCGCGCGGGGTGGTGCACCGGTTCGGCCGTCGCGCCCAGGATCGCGCCCATGCGCTGCAGAAGCTCCAGCAGGCTGAAGCGCGTGCCGCAGGCGATGTTCACCACCTGGCCCGCAAGCGCATCGCGCGTCGAGCCCGCCAGCAGGTTGGCGTGGACCGCGTTCGCCACGTAGGTGAAGTCGCGCGTCTGCCGGCCGTCGCCCCAGATCTCGGGGCGCGTGCCGCAGCGCAGGTGCTTCGCGAACAGCGGGATCACGGCCGCGTACGGCGAATCGTGTCGCTGCCGGGGCCCGAACACGTTGAAGTACCGCAGGCTGACCGTCTCCAGCCCGTAGCAGCAGGACCACGCGCGCATCAGGTGCTCGCAGGCCAGCTTGGTGTAGGCGTACGGCGAGAGCGGGTCGGGCGGCATGGTCTCGACCTTGGGCAGCGTGGGCGCGTTGCCGTACGCGCTGCTCGAAGCCGCGTAGACCACGCGCCGCACGCCGTGGCGTCGGCAGGCCTCCAGCACGCGCAGCGTGCCGGTCACGTTGGTCTCGTGGTACGTGGACGGGATCTCCACGCTGCGCGGCACGCTGCCCATGGCGGCCTGGTGGAACACCACCTCGGCCCCGGCCAGCGCGCGGTCCAGCGCGGCGCCGTCCGTGATCGACCCACGGACGACGGTCGCCGCGCGCGCGGCACCGGCCAGGTTCGACTCCATGCCGTTCGAGAAGTCGTCCAGCACGGTCACGCGCGCGCCGGCCTCGCAGAGGAAGTCGGCCAGGTGGCTGCCGATGAAACCCGCACCGCCCGTCACGCAGACGGTACGGCCCTTGTAGGAACCTGCGTGGGCCTGGAGCGCGGGGTCGAGCACGGGCCGTGAGGTTACGGCCAAAACGACCCGCG
>CANHFL010000021.1 GCA_947459855.1 Planctomycetaceae bacterium
CCCATCGCCGCCACGAACCCGGGCAGTTCGCCGGCCTTCACGATCTTGAGCGCCTCGTACGCGCTGGCCGCGGTCAGCGTGACCAGCCCCAGCAGGAAGCTGAACTCCGCCGCCGCCACGCCGCCCAGGCCGACCAGCAGTCCGCCCAGGATCGTCACGAACGAGCGGCTGGTGCCCGGCCACATCGCCATGCACTGCAGCACGCCGATGAAGAGCGCCTGCCTCGCGGTCATCCGCGCGAGCGCCGCACCGGACCAGTCCAGGACGCTGCCCTTCGCCGCGGCGGCGGCCTCGCGGTCGGCGCGCAGCCGCTGCGCCTGCCACCGCGCGATGCCCAGCATCGCGATGCCGCCCACCGCCAGCGCGCCGATCACCGCGGCGGGCGTCAGCAGGTGCGCCTTGATCCACTTGTTGGCCACCAGCCCCAGCACGGCCGCGGGCAGGAACGCGATCACGACGTTGCGCGCGATCGTCCAGCCCATCTGCATGCGGTCCGCCGGCCCGATCGCCCGTGCGCCCGCGCGCCACGCCAGGCCGCGCGCCATCTGCGCCACGCGTGCGCGGTAGAGGCCCAGGACCGCGAGGATCGCGCCCGCCTGGATGATGATCTCGAAGCTGTGCACCGCCTCGCGCTGCGAGGGTTCCTTGTCCAGCCCCAGCAGCCACGACGTCAGGATCAGGTGCCCCGTGCTGCTGACGGGGAGGTACTCGGTGATCCCCTCGACCATGCCGAGGATCCATGCGTCGAACGGCGTCATCGCGTGTGTTGCCTTCCGTGGACGTGCCGCCGTCGGCGGCGATTCAGGTGGCGGGCGGCGGCGGCGGCACGGCGGCGCCGCGCAGCCAGGGCATCAGCGCGCGCACCTGCGCGCTGGCCGGCTCGATCGGGTGCTCGTCCGCCGCCGCGCGCTGCGCGCGGAACCACGGCGAACCCGCGTCGGCGTCGGCCCTCATGGCCTTCGCGAACGCGCCGCTCCGGATGTCGGCCAGCACGGCCTTCATCGCGGACCTGACGTGTTCATCGACGATCCGCGGCGCCGCGCTGTAGGCGCCGAACTCCGCCGTGTTGCTGATCGCGTGACGCATGCCCGCGGGCCCGCGCGACTCCAGCAGGTCGGCGATCTGCTTGATCTCGTGCACGCACTCCGTGTACGCCAGCAGCGGGGGGTAGCCGGCCTCGACCAGGATCTCGAACGCCGCCTGCGCCAGCCCCATCATGCCGCCGCACAGCACCGCCTGCTCGCCGAAGAGGTCCGTCTCGGCCTCGTCCTTGAACGTGACCTCGACCACCCCGGCGTGCGAACTGCCGATCCCCGCCGCCCAGGCCAGCGCCAGGTCGCGCGCGGACGGGCCGCCGTCGGAGCGGTCGCGCTCCTGGTGGACCGCCAGCAGCGACGGGATGCCCATGCCCTGTTCGAAGCGCTGGCGCACCGCCGTGCCGGGGCCCTTCGGCGCGACCAGCACGCAGCCCACGCCGGCGGGGGGCGTCACCAGCCCGAAGTGGACGCTGAACCCATGCACGAAGCCCACCGTCTGGCCGACGCGCAGCGACGGTGCGATCGACGTCCGCCACGCCTCGGCGTGCACCTCATCGGGGAGCGCCACGATGACCAGGTCGCCGGCCTTGACCGCGGCGGGGGTGTCTTCCGTCCGGAATCCCTCGGCCGCGGCCCGGCTGCGAGCCGCCGACGCGGGTCGACCGGCCACCAGTACGTCCAGTCCGCTGTCGCGCAGGTTCAGCGCGTGGGCCCGGCCCTGGTTCCCGTAGCCGACGACGACGATGCGCCTGTTGCCCAGGGCATCGGTCGCAACGGCTGATCCTGCAAGGATTTGCATTGTTTTATGGGGGCTGCAAGGTTCTGGGCCGACGCGGCGGGCGCCGCGATTCGTGCGTTTCGCGCACGAATTAGGGCCCAAGTTACATGACTTCGGGTTTTTGAACCGCACACTCCCCGTGTGGCAGTCGTCGAGCAGGGCGCTTTCCCCTGTTTCGCCGCACTTCCTGCAGTCGCAGCCCCGGAATGTCCGAATAGTGGTTCAGACGAGGCGCACCGCATGAAGTACCCAGGACCCATCGCGAAGCGCACCCCCAGCCATGGATCGGCAGGGGTGATCGATCAACGCCAAGGAGCACACGGAATGGTCACAGTCGAAGCACCCAACCGCCGAGCGAGCGATCGCTTCCGGTTGCACCCGATGTACACGCGGGTGGTGGTGTCGCCTGCGGCTCGTGCGGCGGGTGGTGCGGCCGGACTTGCGAACGCCAGCCCCCTCGAGGGCCACGCCTACAACATCTCGATCACCGGCGTCCGGTTCGAGCTCGACGAGGAGCTGCCGATCGGCACCGCGGTCGACATCGAGCTCTTCCTGCCCGGCGAACCCCGTACCGTCCGCGCCTCGGGGCGCGTCGTGCGGCTCTTCGATTCCGACGACGACCCGGGCCCGCGCCGCATGGCGGTCCACTTCTCCGACTTTGCGTCCGCGGCCGATCGCGCCCGCCTCGAGCGGCAGATCGAGGACCGCTGGTTCGGCATGCCGGAGTGAGGCCCGTGCGCCTCTTCGACGATCAACGCCCGCTTCGGCACCCCGCCGTGGGTGCGGGTCTCTCCGCGCGCAATGCTGTGGCCGCCGAGATGGCGATCGCCGGCCGCGCCGACCATCATCCCGACGACGACTGCTGGTCGCATGCCTCGTCCGACGAGCGCGTGCGATCGGACGCCGCGTGGGTGCTGGCCACCGCCGCGTTCGAGCAGATGCGCGCCGACCTGGCCGTGGGCGATGCCGCCGACGGTGTCCCGGCCGAGGATGACGCGATGCCCGGCACCGACCGCCGCCAGTCGCGCGCCCGTGCGCTGGCGGCGCTTGCCGTGCCCGTCGGCACCGCCGAGCGCAACCACCAGGCGCGCCTGGAGCGCGTGCAATCCCGCCGCCGCAAGCCCGCCGCGCGCCGGCGCCGCGAGTGGGTGGAGATGGCGTTCTGGTTCGCCGTGGGCGGCGCCGGCGGCCTGGCCGCACTGATCCTGATCCGCGGCGCCGAGGCGGTGCTGGCGTGGCGGTGACGCTGGACCCCGAGCACCTGGCCGCCGTCGAGTCCGCGACGGGCCACCGCTTCGCCGACCCTGCGCTCCTGGCCACCGCGCTGACGCATGCCTCCGCCGCCGACGGTCGCCTGAACTCGAACGAGCGGCTGGAGTTCCTGGGCGACTCGGTGCTGGGATTCATGGTCTGCGAGCACCTGTTCCGTGCCTGCGGCGACCTGCTGGAAGGCGAGCTCACCAAGATCAAGTCCAACGTCGTCAGCGGCCGCACCTGCGCCGAGATGGCGCTGCAGTGCGGGTTCGACCGCGTGGTGCGCGTCGACAAGGGCGTGCGCGGGCGGACCGGCCTGCCGGAGAGCCTGCTCGCGGGCACCTTCGAGTCGGTCGTCGCCGCACTGTTCCTGGACGGCGGGTTCGACGTCGCCAGGCGGTTCGTCATGCCGATGCTCGAGCCGCGCATCGACGCCGCCATGCGCCTGGGCCACCAACAGAACTTCAAGCAGGTGCTGCAGCAGTGCCTGGCGCAGCTGGGGATGGGCCTGCCGCAGTACGTGGTGCTGGACGAGAAGGGCCCCGACCACGCCAAGTGCTTCGAGGTCTGCGTCGCCGCCGACGCGCGTCGCTTCGACGGAGCGTGGGGCCCCAGCAAGAAGCAGGCCGAGCAGCTGGCGGCGCTGGCCGCGCTCAAGGGGCTGGGTCTCGCCGCCGAGAACGAGGCCGGCGAGGTCGCGATCACGTGGCCGAAGAACGGAACGACCCCGGGCGCCGCGAACGACGGCTGAACGGATGCGGTGTCGGCGCGGTCAGTCGCGCGCGAACGCGACCAGCGCCGCAAGCGCGTGGTCGGTGGGCCTCGACGTGTCCACGGTGGCGGCGGCCAGCGCGCGGTAGACGGGCATGCGGCGTGCCGCCAACAGGGCGGCCTCCTCCGCGAAGTCCGCGCCCAGGAGGAGCGGCCGATCGCCGGGGGCGGCATTCAGGCGCGCGCCCAGCACCGCGGGCGGCGCGTCCAGCAGCACGATGCGGATCCGGCCCTCGGCGGCCGCGCGCTCGAGCAGGGCGTGGGCGCCCGGGGCCGTCGGCGTGCCGCCGCCAAGCGCGATCACGGTGCGCGGCGGGGCGGTGGCCAGCGCCTCCTCCAGCGCGGCCGACTCGGCGGCACGGAAGGCGGGCTCGCCGATCGCGCGGAACGCGGCGCTCACCGAGGCGTGCCCGGTGCGTGCGCGCGTGCGGTCGTCCAGGTCGATGAAGCCAGAAGACAACGCGGTCGCCAACAGGCGACCGAGCGTGGTCTTTCCCGAGCCGCGCAGTCCGATGAGGACGATCGCGGCCGCTGGATTGGCGGGGGTCACGGCGTCAGCGGACGCGGATGCGGCGTCCGGCGCGGCGCTTGCTGTTCAGGATCGCGCGGCCCTTGCGCGTGCGCATGCGCGCGCGGAAACCGACCTTGCGAACCTTCTTGATGCGGCTGATCTTGTGCGGGTAGTGCATGGCTGACTCCGTGAGGCGAGCCGCGCAGTGTAGCGGAATCCCGACGGAGCGTGAAGGGGCGATAAGCTTCGTCGCGCCCGGAGGGCCCCATGTGCTGCAGGGCTGGATTTCGGGCGGGTTCGGAGGGCGCCCGTCCCCGGCGCCGGAGGCTCACTTCTCGTGCCGGACGATGCGCCCCTCGACCAGGAAGATCACGTCTTCCGCGATGTTGGTCGCGATGTCCGCGATGCGCTCCAGGCGCTGGGCCACCTGCATCAGGTCGATCGCGTGTGCCGTGTCCTCGACGCTGTTCTCGATGGTGGCGCGGCTGGCCGCCACCACCTCCTTGTTCAGGGCGTCGACGCGGCGGTCGGCCCGGCGCACCTCGCGGCAGCGCTCGGCGTCCTCGTCGGCCAGCGCCGCCAGCACGTCCGCCAGCATCTCGCGCGTGGCATGGGCCATCTCGGCCAGCGGCTCGGGCACGCCTTCGGGCGCGGCGCTCCCCGACCAGCGGATCACCTTCTTGCAGATGCCCCGGCTCAGGTCCGCGATGCGCTCGAAATCGCCGGAGATGCGGATGACGCTCAGGACGAAGCGCAGGTCGTGCGCCACCGGCGAGCCGAGGGCCAGCACGCGCATGCACTGCCCCTCGAGCTCGACCTCCATCGCGTCGATCTCGGCGTCGCCGGCCTTCACGGCCTGCGCGGCCTCGATGTCGCCCTCGACGAGGGCGGCGATCATCTGCTCGACGCGCCGCTCGGTGGCGGCACCCATCGCCAGCAGGCCGCGGCGGAGGTTCACGATCTCGGTGGGAAGGTCCAGTGCCATGGTGGATGCGTCCTTGCGTCCGGGTTCAGCCGAAGCGGCCCGAGACATAGTCCTCGGTCTGCTTGTTGGCGGGGTTGGTGAAGATGCGGTCCGTGTCGCCGACCTCGACGACGCGGCCTTCGTAGAAGAAGGCCGTCACGTCGCTGACGCGCGCGGCCTGCTGCATGTTGTGGGTGACGATGACGATGGTGTACTGCGTCTCCAGCTCGCGGATCAGCTGCTCGATGCTGGCCGTCGAGCGCGGGTCGAGTGCCGAGCACGGCTCGTCCATCAGCAGGACCTCGGGGCCGACCGCGATGGCGCGCGCGATGCACAGGCGCTGCTGCTGGCCGCCGGAGAGGCCCAGTGCGCTGGACTTCAGGCGGTCCTTGACCTCGTTCCACAGCGCCGCGGCGCGCAGGCTGTTCTCCACCAGTTCGTCCAAGTCCGTGCGCGAGTGCTTCCGGTGGAGGCGCGGCCCGAACGCGACGTTGTCGTAGATCGACTTCGGGAACGGGTTCGGCTTCTGGAAGACCATGCCGACGCGGCGGCGCAGCTCGACCACGTCCATGCCGCGGTCAAGCAGGTCGCCGCCGTCCAGCGTCAGCGTGCCCTCGGCGCGGGCGCCGGGGATGGTGTCGTTCATCCGGTTGATCCAGCGCAGGAACGTGCTCTTGCCGCAGCCCGAGGGGCCGATCAGCGCGGTGACCTTGCGCGCGGGGATGTCGAGCGCCAGGTCCTTCAGTGCGTGGAACTGGCCGTACCAGCTGTTGAAGCCGGCGGCGCGGACGGCCAGCTCGGGGTGGCCGGCGGGCGCGGGGGCGGCGCCGGCCACCCCGTGCGGTGCGATGGCCGGCCGCCGCGCGTGCGTGGCGTCGGCGGTGCTGGCGGGGGTGGGCGGCGTCGTCATGGCGGGGCTCATCGGGGGGTCAGTTCGCGGCGGACTGCAGCCGCTGCCGGATCAGCACGGCGACCGCGTTGAAGGTCAGGAGGACGGCCAGGAGCACGATGATCGCGGCGGCCGCCAGGTCGTGGAACTCGGCCTGCGGGCGGCCTGCCCAGTTGAAGATCTGGAGCGGGAGCACCGTGAAGTCGCTCATCAGGTTGACGGGCGTGGCGCGGCTGAAGAGCGGCACGCCCAGCACCAGGATCGGGGCGGCCTCGCCGATCGCGCGGCTCATGGCCAGGATCGCGCCGGTCATGATCATCGGGACCGAGGCCGGGAGCGTGATGTTCCACGTGGTCTGCCAGGTGGTGGCGCCCAGCGCGAGCGACCCTGCGCGCAGGCTGCGCGGCACCGACCGCAGCGCCTCGCGGCTGCTCACGATGACGATCGGCAGCACCACCAGCATGAGCGTCAGGCCGCCCGAGAGGACACCGGAACCGAACGGCAGCCGCAGGAAGAGGAACGACTCGGGGTCGCCGATCTCGATCGGGTTGTCGGGGTTCGCCATGCCGAACAGCCGCACGAACGCCGTCAACCCCAGGATCCCGTAGACGATCGACGGCACGCCGGCCAGGTTCGAGATGTTGATCGAGATGAACCGCGTGAGCCGCGACTTGGGCGCGAACTCCTCCAGGTACAGCGCCGTGCCCACGCCGATGGGCAGCGCGGTCAGCGCGCAGACGGCGCAGACCCAGATGCTGCCCCAGAGCGGAGCCTTGATGCCGGCGTCCGCGGCCTTGCGGCTGGCGAAGCGCCCCAGGAAGTCCCAGGAGAGGCTGCCGCTGCCCTCGCGCCAGATGGTGACCAGGAGCACCACGAGCGTCAGGACCGCGAGCGCCGTGCAGGCCAGGCACACGGCAAGGAAGAGGCGGTTGCGCAGGGCGCGCGCCAGCGCGGATGCCGGCGGCGCCGACGCGGCGATGTCCGCGGGGCGGCGGTGGGAGGGGGCCGTCGGCGGGACCGCGAACTGCGCCATCAGTCGTACTCCTCGCGGAAGCGGCGCAGGAAGAGGTCGCCCGCGATGGTCATCGCCAGCGTGATGGCGAAGAGCACGGTGGCCACGGCGTAGCTGGAGCGGTACTCGACGCCGGTGGCCGGCGCATCGCCCAGGAAGATCTGGACCATGTACGCGGTCATGGTCTGGACCTCGGCGGTGGGGTCTGCCGTCATGCGGGCCAGGCCGCCTGCGGCCAGTGCCACGATCATCGTCTCGCCGATCGCGCGGGTGATCGCGAGCAGCCACGAGGCCATGATTCCGCTGAGCGCGGCGGGCACGACCACCTTGACGCTGACGTCGAACTTGGTGCCGCCCAGGCCGTAGGCCGCGTCGCGCAGGCTGCGCGGGACGGCGCGCAGGGCATCCTCGGAAAGGCTGGCCACGATCGGCAGGATCATGATGCCCACCGCGATGCCCGCGCTGGCGGCGTTGTAGGTGCCGAAGCGCTCGCTCACCTGCCCATGCAGGAACGGCGTGATCACCTCGAGGGCGAAGAAGCCGTAGACGACCGTCGGGATGCCGGCCAGCACCTCGAGCACGGGCTTGAGCACCGCGCGCACGCGGCGCGGGGCGTACTCGCTCAGGTAGACGGCGACGATCAGCCCCACGGGCAGCGCGAACGCCGCGGCGATCGCGGTGACGAGCAGCGTGCCGCAGACCAGCGGCCAGATGCCGAAGTGCTTCTCGTCGCCCAGGAGCGGCGACCAGACGGTGCCCGTCAGGAAGTCGCCCAGGCTGACCTCGGGCATGGCGAAGAAGCCCACCGACTGCCAGAGCAGGATGGTCAGGATGGTGAACGTCGAGAGGACGGTGAGCGCCGCGCAGCCGAAGAGCGCGCGCTTGACCAGGCGCTCGGTCGCGGCTCGCACCGCGCGGGAGCGCTCGGTCCCGCGGCGCGACGCGGCGGCGGCGTTCCGGGCAGCGGCGACGACGTCGGGTGCGGGGGGCATTCCGGGGCGCAGGGTATCCGGGGAGGTGCCCCGGAAGTGGCGCGGCGGGGCGGCCCGGAGGCCACCCCGCCGCGAATCTTCACGGGACGTTGACCCGTTCCGGGGTCACTTGTAGAGGTCCGCCAGCGCGCCGGGGCGCTCCTTGCCGTTCTCGTCCAGCATCTGGGTGCCGGTCTTGAGGGCGACCAGGTTGGCCTTGGCGCGGTCGTAGAGCGCGGCGGGCAGCTTGACGAAGCCGACCTCCTCGGCGAACTTCGCGGCGTTCGACAGGTAGAAGTCGACGAACGCCTTGACCTGCGGCTTGTCCAGCGAGCCCTTGTTCACGTAGATGAAGAGCGGCCGGCTGAACGGGGCGTAGGTGGCACCCTCGATCGTCTCGTGGCTGGGGGTGACCGTGGCGCCGGTGGCAGGGTTGACCACGGGCACGCAGGTCAGCTTCTCCTTGTTCTCCATGTAGTAGGCGAAGCCGAAGAAGCCGATCGCGTTGACATCGCCGGACACGCCCTTGACCAGCACGTTGTCGTCCTCGCTGACGCTCAGGTCCGCGCGGATCTTGCCGTCCTTGCCAACCACGACCTCCTTGAAGTAGTCGAAGGTGCCGCTGTCGGTGCCTGGCGAATAGAGCTTGATGGTCTCGGCCGGCCATGAGGGGTCGACGTCCTTCCAGGTCTTCGCGGGCTCGGACGCGGAATAGAGCTTCTTGACCTGCGCGACGGTCAGCTGCTTGACCCAGGTGTTGCCCTTGTTGACCACGATGGTGAGGCCGTCGAAGGCGACCGGCAGCTCGATGAACTCGATGCTGCGGGACTTCGCGGCCTCGATCTCGGCCTTCTTGATGCAGCGCGAGGCGTCCGCGACGTCCAGTTCGCCGGCGCCGAAGCGCTTGAACCCGCCGCCGGTGCCCGAGA
>CANHFL010000022.1 GCA_947459855.1 Planctomycetaceae bacterium
CGCTGGGCATGTCTCCGAGGGTAGCGGGAACAGGCCGAGGACCCAAGCCCCCGGCCCGCCGCGCGAACGTTCAGCGGCGCGCCTGGCTCTTCAGCGCACACCCGATGAGCTTGTACAGCACCCGCGCGCCGACGCAGCCGTTCCACTCGTCGCCGGGGGCGCCGGGGGCGACCTCGCAGAGGTCGAAGCCCACGACGCGGCGGCCGCTCTTGGAGAGCAGTTCCAGCAGGTGGCACATCTCGGCGAAGGTGATGCCGCCCGGGACCGGGGTCCCGGTGCTCGGGCAGTGCTCGCTGGTCAGGCCGTCGATGTCGAACGAGACGTACACGTCGCGCGGCAGCGCGGCGATGATCTCCTTGCACACCTTGGTCCACGTGGCGCCGGCGAACTGGCGGTCGCGCAGGCGCTGGTCGTAGAAGGTGCGGACGCGGCCCTTCGACTTCGCGACGAACTCCACCTCGCGCGCGCCGACGTCGCGGATGCCGACCTGCACCAGGCGGCCCACCTTGGGCAGGCGCGTCATCACGTTGTGGAAGATGCTGGCGTGGCTCCAGGCGAAGCCCTCGAAGGAATCGCGCAGGTCCGCGTGGGCGTCGATCTGCAGGATGCCCATGCCGGGATGGCGCTTCGAGAGCTCGGCGATGAGCCCGAACGGGCTGGCGTGGTCGCCCCCCAGGACGGCGGGGATCGCGCCGCGGTCAAGGATGGCGCATGCCTCGCGGGCGACGTGGTCGTGGACGCCCTGGCTGGCGGCGTTCACCGCGGCCACGGCCTTCGCGTGCGCGCGGTTGCCGGGCACGGCGCCGCCGGCGCGGATCACGGGCATCGCGGCCGCACGGGCGCGGCGCGAGCTGGCCACGACGGCGCGCGGCACGGGCAGCATGGCAATCCCCTGCTTCCAGATCGGGCCGTACTGGATGTCCTCGAGGTCGACCTGCTTGCTGGCCTCGAGCACGTGCCCGGGGCCCGCGGCGGTGCCCGCGCGGTAGCTGGTGGTGGCGTCGAACGGCACCGGGATCACGACCACGCGCGCGTCCTCGGGCCGCGTGTCCAGGCCGAAGAGGCCGTCGCCGGTGGCGGCGGCATCGGGGTCGAAGGCGGCGGGGACGACGGGTGCGGCGGGGCGCGTGGTGCGGCGTGACATGGCGGGCGGGGATGCTACGACGCCACCAGGCCGGCGGGGAGCGAGGGGCAAGGGCACGCGCAGGAGGCATGGCGCATGGGCACTTGACGAACCTCCTTCAAGCGCTATCATTTACACGACATCTATGTCGCAAATTTACCATCGCGCTTCCGGATCGATGCCCCGCCGTTTCCAGCCGGCGGACTGGACCGTCCCGCTCCAGCGGGCCATGACCGGTCTGGCCGCGGTGTCGGCCGGGCTCCTGGCGTGGCAGTCCGCTGCGCCCGCCAAGTTCCTGACCGCCGGCCTGTGCATCGACCGCGTGACGGCGCTCTTCGGACTCCTGGTCTCCGGAATCGGGGCCATCACGATGCACTATGCGCAGCGCGCGCTGGCCGGGGATCCGTCCCAGGCACGCTTCATGGCGCTGCTTGCGGGCGCCGTGGCGGCGGCCTGGGTGACGGCGATGGCCGACAGCATGCCGGTCATGATCGTCGCCTGCCTCGCGCAGGGCATGGCCGTCCATGGGCTCCTCACGATCCGAAGCGATCGACCACAGGCCCTGCTCCCGGCCCGGACGTCGTTTCTCGTCGGACGCGTGGGCGACATGTTCCTGCTGGCCGCCTTTGCGCTGGCGTGGCGCGACTGGGGAACCCTCAGCGTCTCGACCTTCGTGGGCGCCGTCGCGTCAGGCGACGCCGCACCGCCGACCTCGATCGCAGTGCTGCTTGCCCTTGCCGCGATCGCCAAGAGCGCGCAGGTGCCGTTCCATGCGTGGCTTCCCGAGACGATGGAGGCACCTACCCCGGTCTCTGCCCTCATGCACGCAGGCATCGTCAACGCCGGGGGAGTGCTGCTGGTGCGGTTTGCGCCCGCGGTGGCGCAGGCTCCCGTGGCATGCCTGATCCTCGCGTTGGCAGGCACCGCGACGGTCGTCATCGGCATGCCTGCCATGTGGGCCCAGGTGAAGGTCAAGCGCGAACTCGCATGGTCGACCGTGGCACAGATGGGCTTCATGACGGTCCAATGCGGACTCGCCGCCTTTCCCGCAGTGGCGCTCCACGTGCTCGGGCACGGCTGCTACAAGGCATGGAGCTTCCTGCGCGCAGGCGAAGTGCCGGCGCCGTCCGGACCCGCCCCGCGTTTCGGTCGAGCGCTCGCGCTGATCATGGTCGGGGGTTCGTGCGCCATGCCGCTCATCTTGGCGGCCGGATCCATGCTGGGCATGGACATCCTGCACTCGCCCGGGGAATGCGCCCTCGCAGGCGTGCTGGCGATCTCGATCGGCCAGGCGTGGGCTGCGCTCCTCGGGACGGACCGGGGCGCCTCCCCGCGGCGCGTCGCGCTTGCGCTGGTCGCGCTCGGCTCGATGGCAATGCTCGGGCCGCTGGCATGGGTTGGCATGGCGGCGTTCCTCGCACCGGTGATCGGCACGCCGGCCCTGGGGCAGACCACGCTCGGCTGGACGACGGCGGCAGTGCCCGTGATCGCGGTGGCGTGCCTGGCGGTTCTGCATGCGGCGCTTCCGTACCTGCATCGCCTCCCGTGGGGGCTTGCCTTCCACGTGCATGCGCTCAACGGCTTCTACCTCGGCACGGCCACCGAACGAGTGGTCGACGCAGCCTGGCCAACCGACGCACGGCGCGGCGCCGGCACCGCACCCTCCACCCATGACGCACATGCTTGAGACACTGAAGATCCCCGAGCGGGCCGACATCGCCGACAGCCTTCACCGGGACATCGCGAAGGCATGCGGCCTCATCCCACCCCTGTGGGACCTGCGATCGTTCGTTGCCGTGAATCCGTTCCTCGGCTTCGGCTCCACCCCGGTCGATTCGGCCGCCCGCGCGGTTCGGGACGGCATCGGCGCCGACATCCTCCCGTCCTTTGCGGACTACGCGCGCCGATGGCGGAACGCGGAGTTCGGAAAGGCGGACGTGCAGGCCGCCGCCCGCCGGGTCGGCGTGGACGCGCGTTACCTGGAGGACATCCTGGATGGGAAGGCCGCTCCCCCTGCCCGCTGGCGGATGCCGGTGAGGACCTTCGCCGAATGGCACGACTGGCGAAACGGCACGGCGTGGCAGGCGACGGTCACGAGGATCGTCGCACGCTGGTGTGCGGTCCATGCGGCCGACGGAGACCGCGCGTGGCGGCTGCCCGCCGCTGCAAGCCTCTGGGACCGCTGGAGGGCCGCGGCGGTCCACGACCGCACCCTCGACGTCGCCGGACTGCGGGGATTCCGCCTGGGCGCCGGAAGGCTGCCGGAGGACCCTGATGCGGCCATCGCGGCGATGCTCGGACTCCTCGAGATCGACGCCACCGATCGCGAGCAATACCTGTACCGGCTGCTCGGGTCGCTTCATGGCTGGGCATCGTGGTATCGCCGTGCGGCCTGGGAACACGACCGCTCGGATGTCCGCCCGGTAAGGGACCTGCTGGCGATCCTGATCTGCATGGATGCAGCGGTGGCGTCACTGGCGCCACGTGCCGAGTCACGGACGAAGGCGGTGCCGGAATCGATGCGACTCGAGAAGTGCGAGGACGAGCGCACCCGCCTGGCGCTCCAGGAAGCGCTCGAGGATGGTGCGACGCGGCGACTGCTCGCCAACATCCGGTCCGGTGCCTCGGCAGCAGCTCGGACGCGGCCAACCGCGCAGGCCGTCTTCTGCATCGATGTGCGGTCGGAGATCCTGCGGCGCCACCTTGAAGCGGCGGCGCCCACGGTTCGGACCCATGGATTCGCGGGGTTCTTCGGCGTTGCGATGAGACTTGCCGCAGCGGATGCCCCGGACCATCGATGCCCGGTCCTGCTGCAGCCGCGCCTCGATGTCCGGCTCGAAGCGCGGAGAGCGGGTGGGGGTGCGATGGCATGGGCGCTCGCTGCGCCAGCCGCGGCCTTCTCGGCGGTGGAGCTTCTCGGCACGGCCTTCGCCATCCGCATGACGGCTGACGCCGCTGGGTCAGCATCGAAGCCAGACCAACACGAGGAGCAGGCCCGCTTCGCGCTGCCGCTGCGCGACGAGGCCGATTCAGCCCTGCTCGGTGGAGCTGAACTCGTCCTGCGCACCATTGGCCGCGACCTGGCACGGGTCGTGCTGCTGTGCGGCCACTCCGGGCACAGTGCAAACAACCCGCACGCTGCCGGCCTGCAATGCGGCGCATGCGGCGGGCACGGCGGAGCGCTGAACGCCCGGGTCGCGGCAGCTGCGCTGAATGACCCATCCATCCGCTCCAGGCTGGGAGCGAAGGGCTACCGGATCCCGGCGGACACATGCTTCATC
Organism: Planctomycetaceae bacterium; assembly: GCA_947459855.1. Lineage (GTDB taxonomy): Bacteria > Planctomycetota > Phycisphaerae > Phycisphaerales > SM1A02 > UBA966. Next base: position 4,405 of record CANHFL010000022.1, read on the forward strand.
GCAGGCGTCCACGACACCTCCACCGATGAAGTACGACTGCTTGACCTCGACACGATCCCGGAGACGCACCGACGAGAGGTCTCGGAACTGCAGTCGGCACTCGTCGCGGCATCGGCGGCGACCTGCGTGGAGCGCAGCTGCCGCCTTGGAATGGACGCAGTCACGGCCGACCGGCTCCCCGCTGCCTTGCGGCGGCGTGCCAACGATTGGTCGGAGACGCGGCCCGAGTGGGCACTCGCCGGCAACATGACGTTCGTGGCCGCCCGCCGGGATCGCACCCGAACCGTGAACCTCGAGGGACGCGCGTTCCTGCACGACTACGACAGTGCAGCCGACCCCGACGGCGACTACCTGCGGCTGATCCTGGCGGCGCCGCTCGTGGTCGCCTCGTGGATCAACCTCCAGTACTTCGCCTCGACGGTGGACAACACACGCCTGGGGGCCGGCGACAAGCTGCTTCACAACAGGATCGGCTCGGTCGGTGTCGTGCTCGGAAACGGCGGGGACCTGCGTCCGGGCCTGCCGCTCCAGTCCATCATGGCCACCGATGGGACCGCGGCCCACGACCCCATTCGCCTGCAGGCGGTCATCGAAGCACCCCGGGAGGTGATCGAGGCCGCGCTGGCCGAATGCTCCGGGACCCGCGACCTCATCGAGTGCGGGTGGGTACGCTTGTTCGCCCTGGAGGCAGAGGGCGACCGAGTCTGCCGCTACGTGCCCGGTGAAGGGTGGGAGGATTTCGACCTTGCGCAAGAAGCCTGCGAAGAAGATCACGCGACGGCGCCATGAGAGCGGCGCACCGGCACGCGACCAGCCGCGCTGGACGTTCCTGAGCAACCACGCGCACGTGCTGCTGCTGCTCGCGAAGGACCCGGACATCCGGCTGCGCGACGTTGCGACGAGAGTCGGGATCACCGAGCGCGCGGTCCAGCGGATCGTCGCGGACCTCGAGGACGGGTCGTACATCGAGCGTGAGCGCACCGGCCGGCGCAACCGCTACAAGGTCCATCCTGAGCTTCCGCTGCGACATCCCGTCGAGGCGCATCGAAGGATCGGGAGCCTGATCGCGCTGGTCGTCGACGGCTGAACCCGCGGATCGCAGGCTACGCGCGACAGGCCCCGAGAGGTCCGATGGGCGACGGCGCCGACGGCCACTGGCGAGGCCCGAGAGGCCCAGCACCGCGAGCACGTCTCCGGCGCGGAGACCTGAGTGCGGCCCCGATGCCGGCGAGGCGCCCCGGGGGCGGGCCCGTCACGCCCCGACGGTCCACCCGGGCTGCCTGCTCGCCTGCCTCACCCAGGCAGTGAACTGTGCCTCATCCAGCAGGTCCCCCTCACGGATGTCCAGGTAGCGGGTGTGGGGGTCCTTGCTTGCGCCCGGCGGCAGCGGCGTCAGCGCCGCGCCGCGGAAGAACGCCACCTTCACGTACTTCGTGAAGCAATGCACGCCCAGGAAGAAGCCGTTGCCTGGCACGCCATAGAGCGGCGAATTCCACTTCACCGCCTTGTGCACCCCGGGCACCGCGCGCTCGATCAGCGCGTCAAGCCGGCGACCGAGGTCGCGCTTCCAGCCCGGCATCGCGTCGATGTAGGCCTGCACGGGGGCGTCGCCGTCGGCCTTGGCGATCTGCGGGTTGCCGCCGGAGAGCAGCTCGGGCTTCTTCGCTGCCTTCAGCGGCGCCTTCTTCGTGGATCTCTTCTTCGCAGGCATCTGGGCCGATCTCCGGGGCCGACCTATCCGCGCACCGGCGCGAGGGCGCCGATGCCGCCGTCCTGCGCCATGTACACGGTGCGCGACGGGAACGCGAAACCGCTGCCGCGCCGCGACACGATCTGCATGAAGTCCAGGTTCAGGCGCTGCACGGCGTCGCGGTACGTGGGCATGTCCAGCGTCCGGAACATGGCCCGGACCTCGACGTTCAGCGAGAAGTCGCCGAAGCCCATGAAGTGCACCATCACCGTGTCGGGGTCCACGAGGGGATCCGACCGCAGCCGCTCGCGCAGGTCCGCCACGACGGCCTGCATCACGTCGGGCCCCGTCTCGTAGCGAAGGCCGAGCACGACCATGTGCCGGAACCCGTCGCGCGCGCTCAGCTTCTCGATGCGTGCCTGCGCCAGGTCGCCGTTCGCGACGATCAGCAGCGTGCGGTCCGCGGTGCGCAGCTGCGTGGAGCGCACGCCGATCCGCTCCACGGTCGCGATCGTGCCGTCGAAGCGGCACGTGTCGCCCACGTTGAGCACCTGGTCGGCGATGACCGACGCGCCGCCGAAGAGGTTCGCCAGCGTCTGCTGGGACGCCAGCGCGATGGCCGCGGTGCCGATCCCCAGGCCGGCGATGACCGCCGAGAGGTCCAGCCCGAAGATCTGGAGCGAGGCCGCGATGCCCAGGAGCCAGATGATCGCGACGGCCGCCGCGCGGCTGACCCGCACGATCGCCGCACCGTCGGAGATGCCGCGGCGGGACATCTGCTGCTCGACCGCCACGGACATCACGCGGATCCACCGCACCAGCAGCCATGCCACGACGAAGACGATGGCCGCGCGGGACCCCAGCACCAGGTTCTGGCGGGCCGGCGCACTGAGGATCAGCACGGGCTGCGCGAGCCGCATCCCCAGGACCGAGAGCAGGAACGCGAGCGGCGTGAGCACGGTGACCACGGACTGCGTGCGTGGGCCGAGGAGACGCGTCGAACCGTGGCGCACGAGGACGGTCAGCAGCCATCCCAACAGGAGACCGAGTGCGCCGATCGCGACCAGGCCGATCCACTGCCAGAGCTCGATCTCGGCGACGCGGACGTTGATCAGGAACTCGGGCAGCGCAGCCACCCACCATACGCCGAGCGTCTTCGCCATCGCCGGCACGCCCTCGACCGTCGACGCCGCGAAGATCCAGCGGTCGTCCACGCGGACCATCTCGACCTCGAGCAGCGATTCGGTGGTGTCGACGACCCCGAGGGTGACGCGCGTCGGATGGCCGGGCGCGTTCGCGACGGTGCCCGGCAGGCCGTTGAAGTCCAGCCAGAGACGGTTGTCCAGGATGCTCTTGAGCGCGCGCGCCAGCTTGACCGGCGTGGCCTGGGCCGGCCAGCCGGCATCCGGGCGCTGCAGCATGTCGGCGGCATCCAGCCATTCGCCGTCGCGGGCCAGGACGATGAACGTGTAGGCCGCGTTGCGCGGCGTGTCGCTTCCGCGGGCCACGGCCTCATCCGCCGGGACCATGTCCACGGACGATTCCTGCTGGTCCGGGGCGGGGTCCTGGGCCTGCGCCGGTACCACGGCACAGGCGACCAGCAGCAGGACGACGGCGAGCGGATGGGCAAGAAGGCGTTGGAAGGGTGCAGTGGGCATGGCTGGATCGGATGTCCGGGGACACCGATCCTAGCAAGCCGATCCCGCCCTCCGTCACGCGCGCCGACGCCGTGCACGAGCCAATGGGGCCAAGCCAAGCAGCGCGACGGCCCCGGGACCCGGGATCGGGCTCCAGACCTGCACCTCGGACAGCGAATAGGACCCGTCGCCGCCGATCGCGGCGATGCGGATCGCATCCGTCGTGACCGAAGCCGGGAAGAAGAAGATGTCGCCGTTGTTCGACGCGTTCGGCCGCGTGCGCATGCCGGCGCCGCCGGCGGTGCCGATGGTCCACAGCTCCTCGAAGAGCCCCGTGCCCAGGTCGCGGTACCACATGCGGTACGTGTCGTTGTTGTCGGCCTGCACGATCGCGCCACTGACCGTGATCGTGTCGCCCAAGCCGATCTCGAACACGGTGCCGGTGCCGTTCCACCAGACGGTGCCGGTCTGCCACTGGGTTCCCGCGGGCAGGAACGTACCGTCGGTGAGCGTCGACGGTGCCGCGCCGTTGGCGGCGCCGGACACGATGGCGACCCCCTGCCCCTCTGCAGCGTTGTAGTAGCCGCCGGCAAAAGCGGGCGCGGCAAGGATCGGGAGAGCGGAAGCGGCGGCAATGAGCTGGGATCGCATGGGTTCCTCCGTGGCACGGTGTGGAGCGCGCGCCGGCCCTGCACAGGACCGTGTCGGGCGCACCACGCCATGCGAAACGTAGGACGGGGATCGTGCGCGGCCAGAGCGGAAGGTTCCGCGAACCTGCACGCGGCAACGGCCGAACATGCACCTTCCCCTAGGATCAACTCCATGCCGCGAACCCTCATCGCTTCGATCTCCGCCCTCCTGCTCGCCCCCGTGATCGCCGGATGCGCAGCGCCGCAGCCGTCCGTGCAGGCGCAGCGCGAGCGCCTGGCGTGGAGCGCCAGCGACACCGCGGCGCAGGCACGGCTGGTCGACGAGTACGTCGGCAAGAGCTTCGTCGCGACGTCGGACAAGTCGGCGATCCTGGCACGCTCCGCGATCCTGGCGACGCACGCCACGGACCTCTCGCGCCGGATCGCCGAGTTCAAGGACGACGGCTCGCGGGAGGCGGCGGCGACGCTGATCGACCTGCAGGCGCGTGCCGACGGCCTTGCCGAGGAACGCCGCGCCCTCGAGCGCGAATGGGACATCTGGCAGGTGCAGCAGGGCCTGAAGACTGCCGGCGATGCGCGGCTCATCTACCAGCCGAAGAACCCGGACTGCTGACCGCCGCC
>CANHFL010000023.1 GCA_947459855.1 Planctomycetaceae bacterium
CCCCCAGCCCGTCCGGCTTCGAGCGCGACGGCCAGCGCAGGTGGCTGGAATACGTTCGCGCCAACGGCGCCACGCGCACCTGGAACGACGCCTACGGAAACTGCTTCGCCGAGCTGGCGCCCACCGTCGCGCCGGCCGCCGGCGCGAAGCCCTTCACCGTCGCGGTCTGCGGCCACGCCGACGAGATCGGCCTGATGGTCAACCACGTCGACTCGAACGGCTTCGTCTACTGCCGGCAGATCGGCGGCATCGACCCGGCGTCGATCGTGGGCAAGCGCCTGCAGTTCCGCAGCAGCGTGCCGGGCGTCACCGAGCCGGTCATCGGCCTGATCGGCGCCACCGCGATCCACCTGCAGGACCGCTCGGGCGAGCCGAAGGTCCGCAAGCTGCACGAGCTCTTCGTCGACATCGGCGCGAAGGACGAGGCCGCCGCGCGCGCCCGCCTGAACATCGGCGACCCGGGCACGTTCCTGGACGCCAGCATGATGCTGACCGACGACATCATCGTCGCGCGCGCGCTGGACAACCGGATCGGCACGTGGGTCGCGGCCGAGACGCTGCGGCTCTGCGCGCAGCAGGCGAAGCGCCACGTGCGCGTCGTCGCCGTGAGCACGGTGCAGGAGGAGGTGGGCCTGCACGGCGCGGAGATGATCGCCGAGAGCCTGCGCCCGGACGTGGCGCTCGTCACCGACGTCGGCCACGCGACCGACAGCCCCGGCATCACGCAGGCGCAGCACGGGCAGTTCAAGATGGGCAACGGCCCCAAGATCGCCGTCGGCGGCGCGATGCAGCCCGAGGTGGTCGCGCGCCTGCTGGCCACGGCCGAGCGGCTGCAGATCCCGCTCCAGCGCGGCGCGACGCCGGGCTCGAGCGGCACCGACACCGACGCCATCTTCCTGGCGGGCGGCGGCATCCCCTGCGGCCTGGTCAGCCTGCCCATCCGCTACATGCACACGACCGTGGAGATGGGCGCGCTCTCGGACCTCGACCGCATCCCGCAGGTGTACGCCGGGTTCTGCGAGGGACTGACGGGCGGCGAGCGGTTCGCGCCGTCGCTCTGAGCCCGCCGGGACGGTCGTGCTGGGCTGCCCTCCCGCGCGCGATATGCTGCGTCCGCCAATGATCCAGTTCGTGACCTCCGCCCTCCGCGACATCAAGACGGTCGGAAGCGTCGTGCCCAGCTCGCCGGCGCTGAGCCGTGCGCTGGCGGCGGGCGTCACGGCCGCGCGCGGACCCGTCCGCGTGCTGGAGGTCGGGCCCGGCACGGGCCCCGTGACCCGCGAATTGCTCAAGCGCATCGGGCCGGACGACGTGCTGGACATCGTCGAGCTGAACGACGACTTCGTGCGCCACATGGAGGAGCAGGTGCTCGCCCCGTGGCGCGCCGCGCACCCCGGGCGCCGGGTGGTCCTGCACCACGCGGCGGTCCAGGACGCCGACCTGCGCCCGGGGTCGTACGACTTCGTCGTCTCGGGCCTGCCCTTCAACAACTTCGACAGCGCGCTGGTCGAGTCGATCCTGCGCAGCTACATCGATCTCCTGAAGCCGGGCGGCGAGCTCTCGTACTTCGGGTACGTGGGCGCCAAGGTCGTGAAGGGTGCGATCGGCGGCAACGCCGGCCGCGCGAACATCGGCCGGATCCGGGCGATCGAGGACGGCCTGTTCGCCGCCCACGCCGGCACGCGCACCATCGTGCTGCCCAACATCCCTCCCGCCGAGGTCCGGCGCCTGCGCAAGCGGTGACGCACCGGAGCCCCGCGTGAAGGAAGTCCAGGACCACTTCTTCAAGCTCGCCAAGGAAGAGGGCTACCGCGCACGCAGCGCGTACAAGCTCATCGAGATCGACGAGCGCTTCCACCTGCTGCGTCGCGGCGCACGGGTGCTGGACCTGGGCGCATGCCCGGGCAGCTGGACGCAGGTCGCGGCAAGGCGCGTGGGCGATGCCGGCGTCGTGGTCGGCATCGACCTCAAGCCGATCGAGCGCCGCGGCATGCCGTCCAACGTGTTCCTGCTGCAGGGCGACATCAACGAGCTGACGCGCGAGCACCTGCCCCCCGCGATGGAGGGACGCCTGTTCGACGCGGTGATCAGCGACATGGGCCCCGACACCAGCGGCGTGCCGATGGCCGACAGCGCGCGCAGCGTGCACCTGTGCCACGCCATGCTGGAGCGCCTGCCGTTCCTGCTGCGCACGGGCGGGCACGCGACCATGAAGGTCTACGAGGGCGGCGAGTACCCGGGACTGCTGCGCCGCGCGCAGGGCATGTTCGACGAGGCGCGCGGCTTCAAGCCGAAGGCCAGCCGCGCGGAGAGCGTCGAGATGTTCATCGTGTGCCGCGGGTATCGCGGGCCGGGGGCGGATACTCCCCAGCCGCGGGACCCGTCGCTGCCGACGCGCGCCCCCAGCAGCGGCTGGGGTAACACGCAACCCGGTTGACCGGGTTCACCCAGGCCGTTCCCCGCGCCAACACGTGAGCCGGACCGGGTGAACCCGGTCTACCGGGTTGCACCCTCCAGTACCGCCAGCCGCCGCACCGCTTCCTCGACGTTCGCACGCGAGTTGAACGCGCTGATGCGGAAGAAGCCCTCGCCGTGCCGGCCGAAGCCCGCGCCTGGCGTGACCACCAGGCGGCCCTTCGTCAGCAGCACGTCGAACGCGTCCCAGCTGCCCATGCCGCCGGGGCACGCGACCCACACGTAGGGCGCGTGCTCGCCGCCCCACACGCGCAGGCCGCGCGCCGCGCAGGCCTGGCGCAGGATGCGCGCGTTCTCCATGTAGAAGTCGACCAGCGCCTTCGTCTGCGCGACGCCCTCCGGCGTGTACAGCGCCGCGATGCCGCGCTGCACCGGCCAGCTGACGCCGTTCGAGCAGGTCGCCCAGCGCCGCATCCACAGGCGGTGCAGCGGCACGCGCTCGCCGCCGCGCGTGCGGCCCTCGACGGCCTTCGGCACCACCGTGTAGCCGCCGCGCACGCCGGTGAAGCCGCCGTTCTTCGAGAAGCTGCGGAACTCCACCGCGCAGCGGTCCGCGCCGGGGATCTCGAACACCGATCGCGGGAGCGCCGGGTCGCGGACGTACGACTCGTACGCCGCGTCGTAGCAGAGCAACGCGTCGTTCGCGAGCGCCCAATCCACCCAGCGCTTCAGCTGCGGCCGCGTGATCACCGCGCCGGTCGGGTTGTTCGGGAAGCACAGGTACGCCACGTCCACCGGCTGCGCAGGAGGCTCGGGCACGAAGCCGTTCCCCGGCGTGCCCGGCAGGTAGGTCAGCCCCTCGTACCCGCCGCCCGGCAGCGCGGGCCCGGTGTTCCCCTGCATCACGTTGTTGTCCACGTACACGGGATACACGGGGTCGCACACCGCGATGCGGTTCCCGCCCTCGGCCGGCGTTCCCGCAGCCAGGATCTCCAGGAACGCGCTGGCGTCCGGCTTGCTGCCGTCCGACAGGAAGACCTCGTCGGGCGCGATCGCGATGCCGCGCGAGCGGAAGTCGCCCTCGGCGATCGCCTCGCGCACGAAGTCGTAGCCCGTGGCGGGGCCGTAGCCCCTGAAGGTGTCGCGGTGCGCCAGCTCCTCGACGCCGGCGTGCATCGCCGCGATCACCGCGGGCGGCAACGGCTCGGTCACGTCGCCGATGCCGCAGCGGATGACCTCCTTGGCCACCGCCGGGTTCGCATCGGCGAAGGCGGCGACGCGGCGCGCGATCTCGGGGAACAGGTAGCCGGCGGCCAGCTTCAGGTAGTGGTCGTTGACGAGTGCCATTGGATTTCCTTGCGTGCGGGCGCGGGCGTCACGGCGACGGGAAGAACGTGCCGTGGTCCATCGGGTTCGCGACGATCGCGATGATCACCTTCGCGTCGACGTTGCGCATCAGCATGCGGTTGCCGCACGTGCCCAGCGTCGCGACCAGCGTGTCCTTGTCGTTGCGCGGGTCCAGGATGCGCCAGTCGCCGCTCTCGACGCGAGCCTTCACCTCGCCGTTCACGCAGTCGACGTCGAAGCGCCCGCAGGTGCCGTTGAACGCGCGGAACACGATGTCGCGGCCGCGCGTGATGAGCGTGACGTCCTCGCTGATCGCCCAAGGCGTCAGCACGCGGATCTCGCCGTCGGTGGTCCGGATGTCGGCGCCGCCGCGGTTCTCGAACACGAAGACCTTGCCCTCGCGGGTGTGCACGCGCACGCGGCGCAGCTCGGGGACCTCGATCTCCAGGTCGGTGCGGTTGGCCCACGGTTCCTGGGCGCGGGGCGTGCCCTTGACGACCAGCGTCGGCACGTCGCCGCCGCGGCGCAGCTCGGCCTGCAGCCCGACGTCGGCAAGCGACTTCTCGGCCTCCTCCTCGCGGTCGCGCCCCTGGCGGCCGACGACGGTCGCGGTCAGCCGGACCTCGCCGCCCGTGTCGCGCGCGCCGCGGATCACCACGTCACCCGCGAAGGTGTCTACCTGCACGTCGATGATGCCGTCCACCTTGGCCGTGAACAAGCGCTCCTCGATGCGCGAGCCGTCCAGGCTCTGCTGGATCCCGGCATGCGCGCGGTCCAGGCCGCGCTCCACCGAGCTGTCGCCGGCGCAGCCCGCCAGCAGGGAGGCGGCGGCCAGGAGGATCGCGGCGGTTCGCGTACGTGCGCTCATCGGACGCGATTCTACGATGCCGCCATGCCCTTGCCCGCCGTGCTGGCGCTCGCCGCGCTCCTCCAGGCACCATCCGCCGTCACCGCTGCGCCGCCCCCGAGGGCAACGAACCCGGTGGGCGCGCCGGTCCCGGCCACCGATCCGCCGAAGGCGCCGGCGCCGGCCGCCGACGGCGTGCACGTGGTGGTGCCGGATTCGCGCGCCGACCTCCTGAAGGGCGGGGCCGATGGCCGCGTCATCGTCTTCCTGCTCTCGACCGGTTCGCGCGAGGGGCCGCGACCGCTCGATGCCCCCTTCTACCTGGACCCGCAGCCGATGTACTCGGTGGGCGTCGCGCGGCTGGAGGCCGGCAAGCCGATCACGGTGGGCGCCGACGCCGTGGCGTGGCCCGTGCCGATGGCCGAGCTCTCCGGGCGCTACCGCGTGCAGGCCGTCTTCGACCGCGAGCGGACCCAGCGCGGCCACGACGTGCCCGGCAACCTGGCCAGCGCCGAGGCGATCGTCGACTTCGAGCCCGGGCGCACCGACACGGTCACGCTGGAGCTGACCACGGCGCTCCAGGCCGACCCCGAGCCCAGCGCACCCAACCTGCGGTTCTTCGAGATGCGCAGTCCGCTCCTGAGCCGCGCGGCCGGACGCGACGTGACCGTGCGCGCCGGCGTCGCGCTGCCGCCCGGGTGGGACGACCCCAACTTCCGCCGACGGATGTTCCCCGCCGTCTACGTGATCCCCGGCTTCGGCGGCCGAGCCGAGGCCGCCGCCGAATACGCGCGCATGCTGGCCGCGCCCGGCGGGCAGGCCGTCGTCCCGCAGGCCGTGTGGATCGTGCTGGACCCCGAGGCGCCGCTGGGGCACCACGGCTTCGTCGACAGCCCCGCCAACGGACCGCGCGGCCAGGCGCTGGTCGAGGAGCTGATCCCCGAGCTCGAGCGCCGGTTCCGCCTGGTGCGCCGCCCCGAGGCGCGCATCCTGACCGGCCACTCGAGCGGCGGCTGGAGTTCGCTGTGGCTGCAGCTGCGGTACCCGGGCACCTTCGGCGCGTGCTTCAGCAGCGCACCGGACCCCGTCGACTTCCGCAGCTTCCAGGGCATCGACCTCTACCGCGACACCAGCGTCTTCAGCGACGCCGACGGCAAGGAGCGACCGTCGTTCCGCACGGTGCTGGCGGACACGTTCGACAAGGTCCGCATGACCATCCGCCAGGAAGCCGGCATGGAGCGCGTGCTGGGACCCGCGCGCGACAGCGGCGAGCAGTGGGACGCATGGTCGGCCATGTGGAGCGCGCTTGACCCGCGCACCAAGCTTCCCAAGCCGATGTTCGACGACGTGGCCGGCACCATCGACCGCGGCACCGTGACGGCCGACTGGTCGCAGTTCGACGTCGGCCGGCTGCTGCGCGAGGACACCGACCGCGTGGCCCCGATCCTGCGCACCCGCGTCCGCCTGCTCTGCGGGGACCGCGACAACTTCTACCTGGACGGCGCCGTGCGGCTCCTGCGCGACGACCTGGCGCGCATCGCCGCCGCGCGCGCCGCGGCCGGGAAGCCCCTGCCCGACGGCCCCGGGTACGTCGAGCTGGTCCCCGGCGAGGACCACCGAACGCTGCCGGGCAGCAGCATGCTGCGCTGGCAGCGCGAGATGCGCGACCACCTGCACGCCAACGGGCTGGACTGAGCGCGCGCTGGTAGCGTTCCCGGTGCAAATCCGCGCACCCTCCGTGCGTGGTACGGGAGAAGCCATGCGCATCCACGCCACCGCCGCCGCGTTCGTCCTGTCCGCCCTCGCAGCCCTCGCCGCCCCGCGCGCATCCCATGCGCAGCTCTCGTTCGGCAGCCCCAACCAGCTGCCGCCGGTGATGACCAGCAAGGAGTACGAGTCGCTCGCCGCCGCCCTGGCGCTGGACGCCGGGCAGCGCAGCGCCGCCGACGCGCTGTTCGACGACGCGCAGCAGCGCATGTTCGCGATCGCGGTCGAGGGCGCCGCGCTCCGCCGCCCCGGCGCGACCGGTGCCTTCGACGCGCCCGCCGACCGCCGCACCGCCACGGAACGCGAGCAGCGCCAGCGCTCCGAGTCGTCGCGACTGCTGCAGGAGACCAACGCGCTCTTCGACGCGCTGTCCGCGGTCGTCCGCGCCGACCAGCGCGATGCACTCGAGCGCGAGCGATTCGCCGCGCAGCGGCGCGTGGCGCGCACCGTGATGGGCGACCTCGGCAACCCGCCGCTCGCCCGTACCGACCTGGACACGGTGGTGGACGGCGCCAGGCTGCCCGCCGACGCTCGCGACGCGGCCACGCGCGCACTGGCGCCGTACCGCCAGCAGCTGGCCCCCCTCTTCGCCAAGCTGCTGGACGAGCAGCTGGCGCTGCCCGCCAAGGTGGCCGCCAAGCGCGAGGGCGCCGCGGCCGGCGAGGGCCTGGGCGCCCAGTTCGTCGCATCCATGCAGGCCCGACGCGAGGCGAGCGGGGCACTGAACACCGTGCTCGACCAGCTGGCCGACGCGCACCGCGCCGGCATGGAGGCACTGGCCACCGCGCTGCCGCCGGCCGAATCCGACAAGGTGCGATTCAAGGCCTACCAGTCGTTCTGGGCGCGCGCGTCGGGCGACCTGGTGTCGCCGCGCCGGGTGTTCGCGGAGCTGCCGGGCAAGCTCAAGGACCCGGAATCCGTGAAGGCCGTCGAGGCCGCCCGCGATGCCTGGCTGTCGCGCTGGTGGAACGCCTCGATGCGCCTGAGCAAGGTCGAGGATGCGCGCCGTGGAATGGCGCCGGGCGACCCCAAGGCCGACGAGCTTCGCGCCCAGGCCAAGGAGCTGAAGGCCGAGCGCGCCGCCGCCAACCGTGACGCCTGGCGTGCGCTCGTCGCCGCCGACCCCACGCGCGCCGAGTTCCATTCCACCCAGTCGCTGGCGAGCGATCCGGCCACCGATCCGCCCATGTTCGCGCAGGCGCCCGCGCTCCCGGCGGAGGGCGGCGCGGAAGCCGCGCCGGACCCCGCCGGCGCGATGGTGGTCGGCGGCGATGGCGAGGGCATGGCCGTGACCACGTCGGTGGTCATGATCGCAGCCGTCGGTTCCGCGTCCGGGGACGCCGAGCCCGAGATGATCACGTTCGAGGGCGGCGACCTCTTCGAGGGCGGCATCGCGGTGCAGGTCTCCGACGACGGCGTCGCGAACCTCGTCGGCGACCGCTTCGGCGACGGACTGGGCGCAGGCGGTTCCGCCTCGATCGAGTTCGGCGGCACCGGCCCGCAGGCGATGACCGGGGCGAGGTTCCCGCGCCCGATGCAGCGCGCCGACGCCGACCGCATCGACCCGCAGCTGGGCGGCGCCGAGCCCGACGCGGTGCTCGGCCAGCTCTTCGAGGACTACGCCGCCAAGGCCGCGGATGCGGAGCGCACCACCGCCGGACCCGCGCGGGAGCTGCTCAAGGGCAACGCCATGTCCTGGAACGACGACACCAGCGACGAGACGCCGATCGACGCGATCCCACGCGGCATCGAGTCGCTCGCAGCATGGGACGCCGCGCTCGCCGCGGCCGACGACGCGTTCATCGCCGCGGTCGGCGCCGCCGCCGGGTCCACGCCCGCCGCGGTCGCCCGCGTGTCCGCGGACCGCGCCTGGGCGCGCATCCACGAACTGCACTACCCGCGGCCGCCGGAACAGGAGTTCGCGCTCGTGAACGACCCCGCGCCCAGCGTGCTTGACGTGGTCCGCGCCTCGCAGCTGGCCGAAGCCGACCGCACGGCAGCCCTGGGCGCGCTGGACGCCTGGCTGCCGGGCGCGATGTCGGCTGCGCAGGCCGTCCGCACCGCCGAGCGCGAGGGCGCCGTGGACGGCATCCGCACGTCCCGCGAGCGCACGCGGAAGCTGCAGGCCAGGTTGCGCGAGCAGGCCGCCGCCCCGAAGCCCGCCGAGGGCGTCGCGGTCGAGGGCATGACCATCGTCCGCGGGATCGAGGACGAGGGCCCGGACGCCGGAAACGGCAAGCCGCGCCGTCGCAGCCTGGAGGACCTGGCCGCCGCCGCGCGCGCCCAGGTCGCC
>CANHFL010000024.1 GCA_947459855.1 Planctomycetaceae bacterium
CCTGGGCTCGCTGGCGTCCGACGTGCCGCGCATGGCGCCGTCGGTGGACGTGGTGCGCGTGCTGCCGGTGGATCCCGCCGGCGACGCGAACGCGGTGCAGGTCGCGATGGCCGACGGCACGCCCTTCGTGCTCTCGTGGCGTCCGAAGGACGCGCGCGGCAGCGTGGTGCTGCTGACGGCGGCGATGGACCTGGCGTGGACGACGCTCCCGCTGAAGCCGCTGATGGTGCCGATGTGGCAGGAGATCGTCGCGGAGGGCCGCCGGCAGGCGACCGCGCTGCGGACCGTCACCGTCGGGTCGATGCCTGCGATCGACCGTCCGGGCGTGGTGGAGCTTCGGCTGCTTGCCGCGGACGGGACGCCCGTGCCGGGCGCACGCCCCATCCCGGTCGCGTCCGGCGGTCGCACCGTCACGCCGATCGAGCGTGCCGGGCTTTATGAACTGCGCGACGGCGATGGACGCGTGCAGGGCGTGCTGGCGGCGGTGATCGATCCTGCGGCCGCATCGGTCGCGGTGGTCGAGCAGGATCGCCTGGCGGGCTGGCTTGGCCCGCGCTGCACATGGAGCGAAGGCGGTGCGGAAGGTGTCGCCGGCGGCACCGCGCTGCCCACGGCGCGCGACCTTGGTGGTGCGCCGATCGCGGCTTGGCTGTTCGCCGCCGCGATCCTGCTGGCGATCGCCGAATCGGTGCTCGCGAACCGCTTCTCGCACGCGACGGCGACCGCCGCCCCGGCGCGGCGCCATGATCCGGCGCGAGTGGCGGCAGGGGGTGCCGCATGATCGGCAACCCGTTCGTGCGATGGATGCTGGGCCTGCACGATGTCCCCGCCGACGCGACGGGCCTGCGCCTGGCGTGGGAACGCCAGGTGCCCACGTGGGTCGCTGCGGCCGCGATCGTCGGGGCGGTGGCCATCGCGTGGATCGGCTACCGCCGCATCGCGATCGCGCCCGGGCGCCGCGTGCTGCTGGCCACGTTGCGTGCCGCGACGATCGTCCTGATCGGCGTGCTGCTGGCTGGCCCGGTGCTGGAGCTCCCGCGCGAGCAGGTCGAGCCGGACGCGGTGATCGTGCTGGCCGACCGCAGCCGCTCGATGGACGTGCAGGACGTCGGTGCGGGTGCGGCGCGCGAGACGCGCGATGCCGCGCTGGTCCGCACCGTGCGCGACCGCGCGTTCCTCGGCACGCTCGGGCCCGAGCACCGCGTGGCCTGGTACGGGTTTGCGGACGGAATCGTGCCGCTGGCGCGCGGGACGGACGGCATGGTCGAGCCCGGACCGGCAATGGGCGACCGCTCCCTGCTCGGCACATCCATCGAGCAGGCGCTCGCGCGTGCCGCCGGCCGGCCCGTCGCGGCCGTCGTGCTGCTGACCGATGGGCGCACCACCGATGCGCCGGACCGCGCGCTGGTCCGTCGGCTTCAGTCTGACGGCGTCGCCGTGTTCGCGGTGGCGCTGGGCGCCGATGCCGCGGTCGGCGATGCGGCCGTGGTCGAGGCACAGGCGCCGCGCCGCGCGTTCGCGAAGGACCTGGTGCCGGTCGAGGCGACCGTCGAGCGGCGCGGCCCGGCGCGCGCACGTGCGGTGCGCGTGGAACTGGTCGACACCGCGTCGGGCGCGGTGCTGGACAGCGCCGAACTCCCCGCAGCGACCGCCGAAGGCGACGCGCCCACGCGCCAGGCCGTGCAGCTGGTCGCGAAGCCGGGCGCCGCCGGTGACGCACAGTGGGAGGTCCGCATCGCTCCCGAGGCCGGATCCGACCTGCTTCCCGCGAACGACCGCCGCGCGGTGCCGGTGACGCTCGTCGACCGCCCGGTGCGCGTGCTCTACGTCGAGGGCTACCCGCGCTGGGAGTACCGCTACCTGAAGAACCTGCTGCAGCGCGAGACGACCATCGAGAGCGCGGTGATGCTGCTCTCGGCGGACCGCGACTTCGCACAGGAGGGCAACACGCCGATCGCACGGCTGCCGCGCACGCGCGAGGAGTTCGAGCCATTCGACCTGGTGATCCTGGGCGACCTGCCGGCGACGTTCTTCACCGGCGAGCAGCTGAACGAGCTGAAGCGCCTCGTCGCCGAGCGCGGCGCCGGGCTGCTCTGGATCGGAGGCTCGCGCAGCACTCCTCGCACATGGCAAGGCACGGTGCTCGAGGACCTGCTTCCCTTCACCGGCCCGTTCGAGCTGGAGCGCGTGCCGCGCGCCGTGAACATGGTGCCCACGCCGCTCGCCGCGCGCATGGGCGTGATGCGCCTGGCCGACGACCCGAAGGCGCCGTTCCCCGACGAACTGGCGCAATCCTCGACCGGCTGGTCGGCCATGCAGTGGGCGCAGCGCGTGCCGACCGCGGCGCTGAAGCCCGTCACGGAAGTGCTTGCGCAGAGCGCGCAGGACGTCGACGGCACGCCCGCGCCGCTCGTGCTCTCGATGCGCTACGGTGCCGGCAACGCGATGTACGTGGCGACGGACGAGGTGTGG
Organism: Planctomycetaceae bacterium; assembly: GCA_947459855.1. Taxonomy (GTDB): domain Bacteria; phylum Planctomycetota; class Phycisphaerae; order Phycisphaerales; family SM1A02; genus UBA966. Next base: position 2,473 of record CANHFL010000024.1, read on the forward strand.
CGCTGGCGCCACGGCCGCGGCGAGACGTACCCCGAGCGCTTCTGGGTGCAGCTGGTGCGCGCGCTCGCGCGGCCATCGCTCGGCGTCGGACGCGAGGCGGTGCGCGTGGCGGTCGAGCCCGGACGCGCGACCGTCGGCGAGGCGGTGCGCGTCGAGGTCGAGCTTGCGCCCGGCGCGATGCCGGCATCGGTGGCGCTGGAGGCGGTGCCCGAGCAGGGCGGTGCCGTGGGCGCGGTGCCGGTCGACCTGGAGGCCAAGGCCAACGGCGGCACGTCGTTCACCGCGACCTGGACGCCGCAGGCCGAGGGCCGCTGGAAGCTCCGGCTGCGCGACGCGGCGCTTGCCTCGCGCGCGGGCGCCGAGCCGCGCGTCGAGGTGGTGCGCAGCGACCGCGAGCTCCGCGACGCCGAGGCCGATCGCCCGCTGCTGGAATCGCTCGCGCGCGACACCGGCGGCCGCGTGCTGGCGCCGGCCGACGCATCCTCGATCGCGTCGCTCCTGCCGAACCGCTCGGTCCGCACCGAGCATCCGGTCCGCGACCCGCTCTGGAGCAGCCCGCTGGCGCTGGCGCTCGTCCTGACGCTCCTTGCCGCGGAATGGGTGCTCCGGCGCACCGTTCGGCTGATCTGAACATGGAACACGGCACGCCATCCCCGAACGAGATGCCGCAGGAGCGCGTGATCGATGCGCTGCGCGCGATGCGCGCACGCATCCGCAGGCTGCTGGTCGCCGAGCGGATGGCGCAGGCGGTGACGTTCGGGCTCGCGGCGGCGCTCGCGGCGGCCCTGCTGGACTGGTCGGTGCGGCTGCCCTCGGCGATCCGCTGCGTCGAACTGGCGGCGCTGCTCGCCGGCGGTGCGTGGTGGACCTGGACGCGCGTGATCCCCGCGTGGCGGTTCCGGCCGCCGCTCGTCGAGGTCGCGCTCCGCGTCGAGCGCGCGGCGTCGGGCGCGGACCGCGGGCGCATCGCGTCGGGCGTGGACTTCGCGCAGGACCACGCGTCGGGTGCCGGCGCGCACGGCCCGCTCGGCGACGAGGTGATCCGCCGCGCCGCCGGGGCGCTGCCGGACCAGGCGCCGGTGGATGCACGGCCCGCGCGGCGCGCGGCGTTCACAGCGTTCGCCGTGGTGCTGCTGGCATGCGGTGCGGCGTTCGTGTGGCCGAACACGGCGCGCACCGCGGCGCTGCGGTTCCTGACACCGTTCGCCGACGTCCAGTGGCCGGCGCGCACGATGGTCGAGCCGGCGATGGACCGTGACGTCCACCCACGCGGCACCGCGCTCGCGCTGCGGGCCAGGCCGGTGCGCGGCGATGCACGCGAGATGCACGTGTCGGCGCGCTACCGCCTGCTGCGCGACGGCCGCGGCGATTGGCGCGACGTGACCCTGAGCCTGCAGCCGGGCGGCTCGTTCGAGCGCCTGGTCGAGACGGACGGCGACGCGCTCGAGGTGCAGTTCGCGACCGACGACATGGAGACGCTGCCGGTGCGCGTGGCGCTGCTGGCGCCGCCCTCGGTCGAGCGTGCGCAGGCGTCGGTCGTGCCGCCGGCGTACGCGGCAGGCATGGTCGATCCCCGCACGGTCGACCTCGGCAACGGAACCGATCGCCGTGCGACCGTGAGCCCGCCGGTGCTGGCCGGTTCGGACGTGACGATCGACCTGCGCATGCGCGGCGCGACGCCTGCGCCGGCGGCACCTGCCGACCGGGACGCGTGGCTCGGCCGCACGATCGCGATCCATGCGGATGCCGGGACGGCGATCGTGCCGACGTTCACCGCCGACCCTGCGGACCCCGCGCATTGGCGCTTCACGTGGAAGGCCGCGGGGCGCGGCACCGTGGAACTGACGCCTGCGGGCGAACGCGGCATCCTGCCCGCCGACCGCATCGCGTTCGAGGTGCCGGCCGTCGAGGACGCGCCGCCGACGATCGCGATCACCGAACCCGCCGCCGACGAGGCCGTGACACCCGACGCGACGCCGCTGGTGGTGGCCGAGGGGCGCGACGACCTGCGCGTGGCGCGCGCGTGGATGACCGTCGCCGGGGCCAAGGAACCCGCCACGATCGAGGGCACGCCCGGCCTGGCCGCGCGCGTCGAGGCCACGCTGCAGCTGGCGAAGCTCGGCGTGCAGCCCGGCGACCGCGTGACGGTCGTCGCCCATGCCGTGGACGCGTTCGAGTCGGGCGGCAAGCCGCGCGACCCGGTCGCCAGCTCGCCGCGGACGTTCCGCATCATCGCGCCCACCGAGCTCACCGAGCAGGTCCGCGCGCGCCTTGGGCAGCTGCGCGACGCCGCCGGCCGCCTGCGCGAGGAGCAGGCCGGGATCGCACGGGCGATGCGCGACGCCGCCGAGCGCACCGCGAAGGACGGCGCCGACGCCACGCAGCAGGAACGCACGCAGCTGGCCGGCACCGAGGCCCGCCTCTCCGACCGCGTGGCCGCGTTCGAGCGGGCGCTGGCGGAGCTCGGTGGCCGTCTGGACCGCAACAAGACGGATGGCGAAGGCCTGCGGCAGTCGATCACCGAGGCTCAGGCAACCGCGACCGGCGCCGCACGCAAGGCACAGGACGCCGCGACCAAGGTGCCGGACGCCGCCGGTGCGAAGGAAGCGTCCGAACGCGCCAGCGAGGCCGAGCAGGCGCTCGCCGACCTCGAGGCCGCGCTCTCCCGCGACCGCGAAACGGCGGAGATCTCGCGGCGCATCGACAAGCTGGGCGAGCGCATCGACGAGGCGAAGCGGGCGGTGAAGGACGCCGAATCGAAGACCGTCGGCAAGTCGCGCGAGCAGCTGGACGAGGCCACGCGCGGCCAGCTGGACCGCGCCGCCCAGGCGCAGCGCGAGGCCGCGAACGAGGCACGCTCGCTGGCCGACGCGATGGAGCGTCGCGCGCGCGAGGCCGAGGCGCAGAAGCAGCCGGACCCTGCGGTCGCCAAGGCGATGCGCGAGGCCGCGAAGGAGGCGCAGGACCGCGGCCTGTCGCGGCAGCTGGACCAGGCGGCGCAGCAGACGCAGCAGAACCAGCTGCAGGGCGCGCAGCAGAGCCAGCAGGCGGCACAGGAGGCCGTCGAGGCGATGCGGCGCGCGATGCGCAACCAGCAGGATGCGCGCAGCGAGGAACTGAAGCGGCGGATCACGTCGGTGGTGGATTCGCTGCGCGCGCTGCTCGCGGGCATCGAGCGGACGGCGCTGCCGGTCCAGGCGCTGGCCGAGGGTGACGCACCCGGCGCCGCGGAGCAGGGCGGCGCGGTGCTGCAGCTGGCGCGGAACGCGGCGGGCATCGCGCAGGAAGCCGCGGCCGGCGGACCACCGCTGCGTGCGACGGCATCCGCCGTGGCGCACGCAGCCGAGCAACTCGACGCCGCCGCGACCGCGCTGCGCGCGACGCCCGCAGACCTGGCCACCGGCCGCGATCAGCTTGAGCGCGCGCGCCAGTCCGTGCAGGAGGCGCTCGCCGCCGCGCAGAAGGCGCAGCGCGAGGCCGAGCGCGCCGCCGAGAACCGTCGCCGCGCGGAACTGCGCGAGCTCTACGCGCAGGTGCTCGAGCGCCAGCGCGCTGCACGCGCCGCCACCGAGGGCATGCTGCCGCCGCCGGGCAAGCCGCTCGACCGCCGTGCGTTCATCGAGGCGCGGCGGCTTGCCGCCGAGCAGGGCGTGGTGAGCGGGTTGCTGGAGAACCTCGGCGGTCGCCAGGACGTCTCGGGCAGCGCGCTGTTCTCCGCCAGCCAGGAGGAAATGCTCGGTGCATCGAAGTCCGCGGCCCAGGAACTGTCGACCGGTGCACCCAGCCGCCGCACGGTGCTGCTGCAGAAGGAGGTCGAGTCCGCGATCGCCGCGCTGATCCAGGCGCTGGAGGATCCGCCGGAGCAGGACGACCCCTTCGCGCAGCAGCCGCGCGATCCGGGCGAGCAGCAGCAACAGCAGGGCGGCGGCGGTGGTGGCCAACAGGGCATGAAGCTGCCCCCGATCGCCGAGCTCCGGCTCCTGCGCACGCTGACCCAGCAGGTCCTGGACGACACCCGCGCCGCCGATGCCCTGCCTGCCGCGGACCGGGACGCCTACCTGGCCAGAATCGCCGCGCGCCAGCGCAGGATCATGGAACTCGGCGAGCGCTGGATGCGTTCCATGCAGCAGGAGGGCGAGCAGCCCGCTGGTGCGCCCGACGCCGACGCGCCGAAGAAGCCAGGAGCGACACCGTGATGCCACGCACGTCCAACGTCACCATCCAGCCGATCGATGTCCGCCGTGCGCTGGCCGCGATGGTCGCGGCCGTGGGCTGCATGGCGTCTGTGGTGCGGGCCGCACCGCCGGCCGCACCGCCGGCAACGGCCCCTGCGCAAACGCCGCCTCCGGCCGCCGACAAGCAACCGCCTGCCTCCGATGAACCATCGCTCGACGAGGCCCTCGGCATCGGCGGCGCGAAGAAGCCGGCCGATGCGCCGGGCAAGGCAGACCTGGACCGCAACCTTTCGGACGCCAAGCCGCGCGACCTGCTTGGTGCCGCGCTCGACGACATGAAGAAGAGCGCGTCGCTGCTGGACGGCAAGGAGTCCGGCCTGCCGACGCAGCGCGCGCAGCAGTCGGCCGTGCGCAAGCTGGACGAGCTGATCGCGGCGGCGCAGCGGATGCGCCAGCAGCAGCAACAGCAGCAGTCCAGCCAATCGAGCCAGCAGCAGCAACAGCAGCAAGGCAAGGACGGCAAGCAGCAATCGAAGGACGGCAAGGACCAGAAGGAAGGCCAGCAGGGCGAGCAGCCGAAGCCCGAGGCCGGCAACAAGCCGCAGGAAGGCCAGCGTGGCACACAGCAGGGAGATGCCACCGCCGACGAGCCGCCTGCGGCGCTCGACCCGACCAAGGACCTGGCGCAACTGGACGAGACGCGCGCCGAATGGGGCCGCCTGCCGGCGCGCGTCCGTGAGGCCGTGCGACAGGGCATGCGCGACCCGATGAGCGCCGCCTACCGCAAGCTCACCGAGGAGTACTACCGCCGCATGGCCGAGGAGCCGAAGCGATGAACGGGCCGCTCGGCGCGATCGCGATCATCGCCGCACTGGCTGCGCAGGCCGCGCCGCCGGCTTCGACGCCCTCGGCGGTGCCTGCCCCCCCGGCGCCTCCGGCAGCACCTGCTTCGCCCGCGCCGGCCGCTCCCACGGGCCCCGAGCGCGAGGCTGCGCGCCCGGCCGACGCCGGCAAGTCGGCGCAGAACACGCCGCTGCAGGACGAGCAGGACGAGACGTGGCGCCGCTCGGTCGACCGGGGCCTGGCGTGGCTCGCCGCGCAGCAGAACCCGGACGGCAGCTTCGGCCGCGGTCGCATCAGCTCGAACGCCGGCATCGTGTCGCTGTGCGCCCTCGCGTTCATGGCCGACGGCAACCTGCCCGGGCGCGGCACGTATGGCCGCTCGGTGGAGCGTGCGCTGGAGTACGTGCTGGAGCACTGCACCGAGAGCGGCCTGGTGACCAACGAGGGCGTGAACGGCCCGATGTACGGCCACGGCTTCGCCGCACTTTTCCTGGGCGAGGTGTACGGCATGTCGCCGGACGACACGCGCGTCCGCGATGCGCTGGTGCGCGCGATCCGCCTGATCGAGAACAGCCAGAACGACGAGGGCGGCTGGCGCTACAACCCGGTGCCGTACGAGGCCGACGTCAGCGTCACGATCTGCCAGGTGATGGCGCTGCGCAGCGCGCGCAACGCGGGCATCAAGATCCCGAAGCAGGTGATCGACAACGCCGTGCGCTACGTTCACGAGTGCCAGAACCCGGACGGCGGATTCCGATACCGCAAGACCACCGGCGCCAGCGCGTGGCCGCGCAGCGCTGCAGGCGTGGCGACGCTCTTCTACGCGGGCGTCTACGACGACGACTCGATCCCCCGCGGCCTGGCGTACGTGCGCCGCACGGCGACGCCCGACGGGAGCGGCCCATCCTCGCAGGCGTACTACTTCTACGGCCACTACTACGCGGCTCAGGCGATGTACCTGGCCGGCGGCGACTGGTGGAAGCAGTGGTGGCCGCGCATCCGCGATGAACTGGTCGACCACCAGCTCGGCGATGGCAGCTGGCAGGACCCGCAGTGGGGCCAACCGCTCGGCACGTCGATGGCGCTCATCATCTTGCAGATGCCCAAGCGGTACCTGCCGATCTTCCAGAAGTGAACATGCGAACCGCACGACCC
>CANHFL010000025.1 GCA_947459855.1 Planctomycetaceae bacterium
AGGACGTCCGGGTCGGTCATGCATCCCCCCACGTCAGCACCCAGCGCTCGGGCCACGCGCGGCGCACGCGCGCATCGGCGATGCCGGCCTCGCGGGCCATCGCGAGCGCCTCGTCCGGCGCCCATGCCGCGCGCACGCTGGCAAGCGCGTCGAAGTGCACGACCGGCGAGCGGGAGAGTGCGCGGGAGGCGATCCATGCGAGTGCGTGGCCCGCCCGTGTGCGGTCCAGGTCCACGAGCACGCCGCTCGGCGCGGCGGCCCGCATCACGCGCAGGGCACGCACGACGTCCGCACGATCCAGGTGATGGAGGAAGAGCGAGCACGTCACCAGGTCATGGCCACCCGGCAGGTCGCCGGCCAGCACGTCCGCACGTTCCGTCCGGAGCACGACCCCGGCAGCCTGCGCCGCACGCGCGGACTCGGCAAGCGCGAAGGCGCTGATGTCGCATGCGCACCATTCGACGGCCACGCCCGCCACCCGGGCCCGCGCAGCCAGCCGCACCACCGCGTCCCCCGCGCCGCACGCCACGTCCAGCACCCGCGCGGCACGACCGCCGCGCGCGCACCGCATCGCCACGCACTGCACCGAAGGCCACGCCAGCCGGTCCGCCCGCGCCACGCGGTTCAGGCGCGCCAGGCCGGCGAGCGCGAGGCGATGATCCGCCGCGGGAAGCGCCGGATCGTCCATCAATTCTGAAACTCGGTGACGCTTCAAGCGCATGGTGGTGCCGGTGCCGCGCGGCCAGGCGCACGAATGCTCCCATGGATTCGCGCACGGCGCACATTGGATGCGATGCCCACGGGACACCGATGCCGCGACGGCGGGATTTGCGCTGCCGCGAAGCGGCAGCCACACCAAGCACCCCTGGCAGGATTTGTGCTGCCGCGCAGCGCCAGCCACACCAAGCGCCCCTGGCAGGATTTGTGCTGCCGCGAAGCGGCAGCCACAAAACCGCGCGGACCGGCGCGCCAGCGCCGGGACGCAGGGACGCGGCCGCAGGCCGCGGCCCGCAGCCCGACCCGGAACGACGAAACGGAAGGCGCTTCGCCTTCCGTTTCGGAGTGAGGAGTCGGGCTGGCGGGATTTGAACCCACGACCTTTTGACCCCCAGTCAAACGCGCTACCAAACTGCGCTACAGCCCGATGTTGTTGCACCGACGCACCCGGAGTCTGACGCCTGCGGACAGGCCTTGAACGGACAGGGCGGGATTCGAACCCGCGATACGGTTACCCGTATACAGCATTTCCAATGCTGCTCCTTCAACCGCTCGGACACCTGTCCAAGGAGGGCAAAGTGTAGCGGCAGCCCAAGGGGCCCACAACCGCTCGAGCGGCTCGGCGCACGTCCGGATAGTTCCCCCGCCTGCACCTCTACGATGCCGTTCACGTGCAGGGCAACGACCGCCAACCTCCCCCGCCGCCCGAGTCGGCCGCGCCATGCGCCGCCGCTCCCGAGCCCCTCTCCGGCATCCTGGCGATCGACAAGCCGCTGGGGATCAGCAGCATGACCGCGGTCAGCATCGTGCGCCGCCGCGCGGGCGGAACGCGCACGGGCCACGCCGGCACCCTCGACCCGCTCGCGACGGGCGTGCTGGTGATGGCGCTGGGCAAGTGCACGCGGCAGATCGACGCGCTGATGGCCACCGAGAAGCGCTACGACACGACGATCGACCTCACGGCGTTCACCACCACCGACGACGTGCAGGGCGAGCGCACCGAGGTGCCGCTGGCCGACGGTCGCGCGGCGCCCACGCGCGCAGAAATCGAACGCCTGCTGGCCGAGCGCTTCACCGGCACGGTGATGCAGCGTCCGCCCGCGTTCAGCGCGATGAAGGTCGGTGGTCGGCGCGCCTACGCGCTGGCGCGCGCGGGGCAGGCGCCGGAGCTGGCGCCGCGGCCGGTGACGATCCACTCGGTGCATGTCACGGCGTACGAGTGGCCCGTGCTCTCGCTCTCGATGCACTGCGGCAAGGGCACCTACGTGCGCAGCCTGGCGCGCGAGCTGGGCATGGCGCTGGGCACCGGCGGGCACTGCACGATGATCCGGCGCACCGCGGTGGGCGACTTCACGCTGGACCGCGCGGTGCCGCTGGACGCGGTGCCGCAGCCGATCACCCGGGAGTGGCTGGCGGCTCGGTCGGGTCCGACGACGGCGTGACGGCGGCCGCCTGCGCCTTCGCCGCGCGGCGCTCGTTCATGTGGATCGCCAGCATCAGCAGGCACATGCCCACGATCAGCTCGACGTCCGCGGCGTTGAAGACCCACGGGAACCACTCGTTGCCGCCGCCCGGCCAGTGCAGGTTCCAGGGCAGCGTCCGGCGCGGGAACAGATGCATGAAGTCGCGCACCGCGCCCACGGTCAGGCGGTCCCACATGTTGCCGATGCCGCCGGCCAGCACCAGCGCGATGCCCAGGTGCGAGACCCAGCTGCGCGCCGACGTGTAGCGGCCGAAGATGACGAGCGCCGTCAGCACGGCGACGACGGTGAACACGACGAACACCGCGCCGCGTCCCTGCCCGATGCCGAAGACGGCGCCGTGGTTCAGCACCAGGTGGAAGTCCAGCAGGTCGCCCGGGATCGCCGGTACGCCGGCGTGCCACGGCAGGCGGTACTCGGGATGGCCCGCGATCTGCTCGTACTGCAGCACCATCGGCTCGCCGGCCACGGTGCGGAACGCCCAGTCCTTGGTCCACAGGTCCAGCGACAGCGCCGCGGCGAACGCCAGCAGGAGCAGCGTCCATGCGCGCGGCGAGCGCCAGGCGGGCAGGAACGTCGGCTGCGTCATGGGAGGGTGCGGCCTCAGCGGCCGCCGGACTTCTCGATCTGGCGTGCGGCCTCGACCGTGTACTTGGCCCACGGCTTGGCATCCAGGCGCGCCTTCGGGATGGGCTTGCCCGTCAACTGGCAGACGCCGTAGGTCTTCTTCATGGTGCGCTCGAGCGCGTCGTCGATCTCGCGCAGCAGCTCGCGCTCGCTCTCGGCCATGCCGATCGCCAGGTCCTGGTCGAACGTGTCGGTGCCGATGTCGGCCATGTGCAGCGGCATGTTCGAGAGGTTGCCGCCGGAGGAGCGCAGGGCGTCCTCCTCGAGGCCGGTGACGCGCGCGATGAGCTCGGTGCGCGCCTGGAAGAGGATCGCCTTGTACTCGTTGAGTTCCTTGGTGGTCAGGCGCGTCTTGATGGCGGCGATCTGCGCGTCGGTCGGGCCCTCGTCGCGCGGCTTCTCGGCGACCTTGGCGACCTTCTTCTTCGGCTTCACGGCGCCGCCGGGGATCACGCGGACGCGGCGGCCGTTGACGACCACGTAGCCGTTGGCATCGGGCTTCATCGCGGCAGCGACGTGCGCCACCGAGCGGATGGTCGAGAAGTCGATCTTCTTCTGGTGCTTGGACGCGGCGCGCTCGGCGGCCAGCTGCTGCTGGCGCATGGCCTCGAGGGCCTCCTTGCGCGGGTCGCGGATGGACGGCGGCGGCGCGCCCTTGCCGGGCTTCTTCTTCGGCGGCGGGGCCTCGTTCGAGGCGCGCCAGACCTGCTTGGGGGCGACGGCCGGGATGACTTCCTTGGGGCCCGAGTTCACGGGGCGCGGCATCACGACGGGCGCGGCGGGCGCCGGCTTGGCGGCGGGCTTGGGCGCGGGCTTCGCGACGACCTTGGCCACCGGCTTCGGGGCGACCTTGGCCACGGGCTTGGGAGCGACCTTCGCGGCGGGCTTGGCGGCCACCTTGGGCGCGGGCTTGACGGGCTTCGCGGGCGCCTTGGCCTGCGGCTTGGCCACGGGCTTGGCGGGCTTCGCCTTCGCGGCGGGCTTCTTCTCTGCGGCCTTCTTATTGGACTTTGCCATCCAAGACACCCCTTGCCATGCGGCGACGTGCGAGCGACTTGGGCGACGAAAGGCCCCAAATCACCGCAAATCATAGCCGATTTTTGCAGGGTCCGTCAAACGGGAAGGGTCCGCGCGGCGGGCGCCGACGGACGTCAGTGCTTCACGCTGCCGATCGAGCGGAACTTCTCGAAGCGCTTGCGCACCAGCGTGTCCGGATCGATGCGGCCGAGCTCGCGCACCCAGTCGACGACGTAGTTCTGGATCCGCTCGGCCATCGCCTTGGGGTCGCGGTGCGCGCCGCCGGCGGGCTCGGGGATGACGTCGTCGATCAGGCCGTTCTTCAGGTTGTCCTTCGCGGTCAGCGCCAGCGCCTGCGCGGCCTGGTTGTTGGTGCGCTCGTTCGCTTCCTTCCAGAGGATGGCGGCGCAGCCCTCGGGGCTGATCACGCTGTACCAGCTGTTCTCGAGCATGGCGACGCGGTCGCCGATGGCGATGCCCAGCGCGCCGCCCGAGCCGCCCTCGCCGATCACGATGCACACGATCGGCACGCGGATGCGGCTCATCTCGCGAAGGTTGACGGCGATGCTCTCGGCCTGGCCGCGCTGCTCGGCACCGATGCCGGGGTACGCGCCGGGCGTGTCGACGAGCGTCACGATGGGAAGCCGGAACTTCTCCGCCATCTTCATCTTGAGGAGGGCCTTGCGGTAGCCCTCGGGGTGCGCGCAGCCGAAGTGGCAGGACAGGCGCTCCTTGGTGTCGCGGCCCTTCTGGTGGCCGACGACCAGGCACTTGACGCTGCCGATGCGCCCGAAGCCGGTGACGATCGCGGGGTCGTCGCCGTGGCGGCGGTCGCCGTGCAGTTCGCACCAGTCGCGGCAGATCATGTTGACGTAGTCCAGCGTCTGCGGGCGCTGCGGGTGGCGCGCCACGCGGACGGTCTGCCACGGGGTGAGGTTCGAATACACCTTCTGCAGCAGGCTGGCGCGGGTCGCCTCGAGCGTGGTGATCTCGTCGCGGATCGCGCCGGCGTCGGGTCGCGCCTCGAGGGCGTCGATCTGCCGCTCGATCTCGGCGACGGGCTGCTCGAAGTCCAGGACCTGCAGGGTGCGGGTGGCCATTGCGGGGATGGTAGCGCAGGTCCGCGGCGGCCTCGTACCTTGTGCCGCATGAGCCACGCCGCCGACCGCGCGCAGGATCCGACGCCCGCATTCGCGTTCGTGGGCTGCGGCAACCTGGGCGGCGCGATCCTGGCCCGTGCCGTCGGCAGCGGCGCCCTGGACGCGGCGCGGACGCTGGTGTGCGAGAGCGACCCCGCGCGGCGCGCGCAGGCCGCGGCGCTGGGCGCGCGCGTCTCGGCGGACGCCGCGGACGCGCGCGGGGCTCGGACGCTGCTGCTGGCGGTGAAGCCGCAGTCGTTCGGCGACGCGGCCGCACGTCTGGCGCCGCTGCCGGGCGACGCACTGGTGATCAGCGTCATGGCCGGATGGGGCAGCGCGGCGATCCGGCAGGCGCTGGGCGGCGCGGCGCGCGTGGTGCGCGCGATGCCGAACACGCCCGTGCAGGTGGGCTGCGGGATGACGGCGATCGCCGCCGGTGCGGGCGCCCTGGAGGCGGACGTGGCCGAGGCCGAACGCGTGTTCGGCGCCGTGGGGCGCACGGTGCGAATCCCCGAGGAGCTGATCGACGCCGCGGTGGCGGCAGGCGGCAGCGGGCCGGCGTACCTCTTCCTGCTGGCCGAGGCGCAGGAGGCCGGTGCGCGCGCGCTGGGCCTGGACGCCGTGACGGCGCGCGCCATGACGGTGCAGACGATCCTGGGTGCGGCGCAGCTGCTGGCGCAGGACGGGCGCGACGCGGCGGCGCTGCGGGCCGCGGTCACCAGCAAGGGCGGCACGACGGCCGCGGCGATCGCGGTGCTGGAGCAGCGCGGCTTCGCGCAGGCGGTGGCCGACGCGATGCGCGCGGCGCGCGACCGGAGCGCGGAGCTGGGGAAATAGGTTCGGGATATCCCGAACCCATTTTCCGCGTCAGAAATCCCGCCGACGGAACAGCCACACGCACGCGCCCAGCGTCGCGGCCTCGAAGAGCACGCTGGTGCCGATGGTCCACCAGACGTTCTTGCGCGACTCGGCGTCGTCGTAGACCGCGTCGTCGAAGTCCTTCTGCTTCACCCGGTTGCTGCCGAAGAAGCGCATGTTCTCGTCCTCGTTCGGCGGGCGGCGGAACCTGGCCCGGCTGACCAGCTCGCGTTCCAGCCACGCGGTGGTCTCGTTGGTCTTGGGCAGCACCGTCACGATGGCGTAGGCGGGCCAGTAGGCGCTGCTCCACTTTCCCAGCGAGAGCTGCTCCTGCGCCAGCTCGGCGCGGAGCTTGTCGACGTCGGCCTCGGCGTTCTTGGAGAGCCGCACGTCGATCGCCTTCTCGATGGCCGCCACCTCCATCTGCGTGGCGATGCGGCCGCCGTTGATGAACGACTCGGCCTTCTGCGCGCAGAAGACCAGCAGCCAGAAGACCAGCGTGAGAAGCAGGCTGGCCACCGTGCTGCGCGTGAGCAGCCCGATAAGCGCGCACACGCAGTAGAGGTAGCTGAAGAAGACGATGACGACCGGCACCGCGATGAAGAGCGCCGGCTCCCACACGCCGCCGCGCAGCCCGATCACCAGGAAGCTTGCCGTGACGAACACCAGCGCCTGGATGCCGGCGAAGAAGAGGCCCGTCACCCAGCGCGTCAGGAAGAGCCGCGTGCGCGTGATGGGCTTCGACAGCATCATGTCGATCGAGCCGCTGGCGACGAGCTCCGGCACCACGCTGGCGGTGGAGATGAGCGCCAGGATCGCGGCGAACCACGTCAGCCAGATGTTGATGCCGAGCGACTGGAAGATCAGCTTGTAGAACGTATCGCGCGGGAAGAAGAGCGTGTTGACGAACTTGCTCTCGAACTGGAAGCCCAGCACGGTGACGCCGGCCTCGTTGATGCCCAGCGCGCCGACGATCAGCACCACCAGCCCGCTGATGGCGATGGCCAGCCAGAACAGCTTGCGCGAGTTCAGGTCGCGGTAGGCGTCCAGGAAGATGGCGAGCGTCTGCGTCATCGGGCGGCCCCCGGCAGCGCGCGGCCGCGCTCGTCGACCACCGAGCGGACGAAGAGGTCCTCGAGCGTCTCGCGCGCGGGGGTCACGCGCACGATGGTCGCGCCGGCGGCACGCAGGGCGTCGATCGCGGGCTGGACGTCGCGCGCCTCGCGCGTGCGGACGCAGTAGGTGCGCGCCCCGGGCGCGGCGCCGGGGGCGGGCGGCTCGGCGGCGACGGGGCCGCCGGGCAGGTCCAGCCGCTCGGGGCCGCCGGATGCCTCGATCTCGTAGCGGTGGCTGGCGTGGGTCAGTTCGTCGATGGTGCCCTGCGCGATCACCTGGCCCTTGTTCATGATGGCCACGCGGTCCGCGACCATCTCGACCTCGCTCAGGAGGTGGCTGTTCACCATCACGCTGCGGCCCTCGCCGCGCAGGCGCACCAGCACGTCGCGGATGTCGCGGCGGCCGACGGGATCGACGCCGTCGGTGGGCTCGTCCAGCACCACCAGCTGCGGGTCGTTCACCAGCGCGGCGGCGATGCCGATGCGCTGCTGCATGCCCTTCGAGTAGGTCGTGACGCGGCGGTCGCCCCAGTCGCGCATGCCGACCAGCTCGAGCAGCTGCTCGGTGCGCGTGCGGCGCACGTCGCGCGGCACCTTGCAGAGCGCGCCGAAGAAGTCGATCACCTGGCGGCCGGTCAGGTACGCCGGGAAGCGATGGTGCTCGGGCAGGTAGCCGACGCGCTCCAGCACGTCGTGGCTGCCGACCGGCTGGCCCAGGATGGTGCCGGTGGCCGTGGTGGGCCGCACGACCGTCATCATGATCTTGACCAGCGTGCTCTTGCCGGCGCCGTTGGGGCCCAGCAGGCCGAAGATCTCGCCTGCGCCCACGCGCAGCGCGACCCCGCGCAGCGCATGCACGCCGCCGCGGTAGGTCTTCGTCACGTCGTGCAGGTCGATCGCGTCCATCGGCCCGCGCAGCGTAGCCGGAGGGGTCGTTGCGCGAAGCGTCCTACGATGGGTCGGTGCACGCAGCGGGCGAACATCCATCGAAGGCCCGATCCGTCGGGACGGACGGCGCGCATGCCGTCGCGCCCCCGCGCGCGGCGGTGCTGGCCTGGCGGGCGCTCGCGTTCGTGGTGCTCGCCGCGGGCGCGGGCGCGGCGGCGCAGGCGATGCGCGGGCTGATCGGCGGCTTCGGCCCCGCACCGGGGCCGCTGCTGGGCGTGGCCGTGGCGACGCTGGTGGCGATGGTCGCCGTGCTGCCGGTGGCGACGGCGCTTGAACTGCCCGAGGCGCTGCTCGCGCACTGGATTCCCGAGCGCCGATGGCGCGCGGGCCGGTGCCCAGCGTGCGGCTACGCGGCGGGCGCGCACGGCCACGGCACCTGCCCCGAGTGCGGCGCGGCGTTCCTGCGCCCGCCCGCCTATGCCGCAGACTGGGGCACGATGCGCCGCATCGCCACGATCGCGCTTCCGGCATGGGCGCTCGGAACGGCGATCGGCATCGTGCTGGTGCTGGTGGACGAGCGCGCGTTCCAGGCACAGGTGGCGCGCGACCGCGCCGCCATGGGGGACGTGCCGCGCGAACGCCCGCGCGGCGGGGCCGCGTGGTTCTCGAGCCTGGAGTGGACGCCCGAGGGCGGATACGCGGCGACGACGCCGTTCGAGTCCGCGAAGGACCCGCTGCG
>CANHFL010000026.1 GCA_947459855.1 Planctomycetaceae bacterium
CATCCGCCGCGAACGCCACGTCATCCACGCGGAAGGCGCCGTCGGCGCCCGTGCCGGGGACGTGCACGTCGGTGAGCGAGGCCTCGACGCGCGCCGGCGCCGACACCACGATGCCCGCGGACGCAACCAGCGCCGGGTCGACCGTCGCCGCGAGCGTCACCGTGCGCAGGTCCGCGGCACCCGACTTCGGGTCCAGCGAGCCGTCCGCGACCAGCTGCACCCGTTCCGAACGCGCCTCGACGTGCAGTCCCGATCCGTCGGCCGCGGCGAAGGACGCCGACGCGTCCATGCGCGAGCCCAGGTCGCGCGCGAGCACCAGCGACGTGCCGCGCACGAAACGCTCGAACGGCGCCGTGGGCACGCCGGCCGCGCGCACCGATCCGGACACGCCGCCCAGGTCCATGACGAACGCGCCTGCCGGCGAGAGCACGTGCGCCATGTGCAGGTCGGCTTCCACCGAGCACGGCTCGCCGCCCTCGACGGCCGCATGCACGGACGCAGAGACGTCCACCTGTCCCGTGAGGTCCTTGCTCGCCACCTTCACGTCGGCGTCGTCCACGCGGATCGCCAGGCCGCCCGCGGAGAAGCCGAACCTGCTCGCGCGCACGCGGACGTCGGCGGGCACCTTCGCGAATGCCAGCGAGCCGTCCGCGGCGACTATCCCGTCGCCACCGGCCTCGATCTCGAAGCCGCCCGCGGTGCCCTGCCACTCGGAAGACCCCTTGAGCGCGAACGACGAGCGCCCACCGCCCAGCAGGCGCAGGCGGCCGCCCTCGACCAGCAGCGATCCCTCCTTCGATCCGTCGGTCGCGTCGACCTGCAGCTCCAGCCGCTCGAGCGTCAGCGTGGCGTCAAGGCCCGCGGGCAGGCGGAAAGGCTCGGCCGCCTTCGTGGGCGAAGGCACCGGCGCGCCGGCGGCCGGCTCCTTCGCCAGCGCGGCGATGCCCAGCGATCCGTCCGCCATGCGCTTCGTGCGGACCTTCGCCGCGACCTTCGCGTCGAGCCCCGCAATGCCCTTCGTCGCCAGCGCCCACAGCCCCTGCTGCACCGAGGCGCTCGCCTCGATGCGCGTGCCGTGCGCCGGGTCGTCGATCACCACGTCGCGCACGCCGACGCCGCTGAACCAGCCGAGCTCCAGCGAGCCGATCGTCACGGTGCCGTTCACGGCGTCGGTCGCGTACGAGATGACCGTGCCGCGGAACATGCCCATGCTCACGAGCGTCGGCAGCGCGGCGACGAAGCCGAGCAGCGCCAGCACGACGCCCCCCGCGATCAGCGCGATGCGAGTGCCCCGCCCGCGCCGGCGCGCTGGCGTCCCGATGGTCTCTTCCGTGTTCACGCCCTCAGTCTACGAACGACGCAGGGGCCGGGATCGCGGCGGTTGCCTCGCGACGCGGGTTCTTCACCGCGGACGTTGGGGACGAATTCCGCAGCATCCGCTCGAGCGCCGAGCGCGCCCACGCCCGCGCCTCGGGGTGGACGCGCACCTGGTTGACCACGCGCCCCTCCGCGAGGCTGTCGAGCGTCCACAGCAGGTGCGGCGGGTCGATGCGGTACATGGTCGTGCACAGGCACTGGCACGAGCTCAGGATGCGCACGAACACGCCGCGTGCTGCGGCGGCGTCGGCCAGGCGCTTGACCAGGTGGATCTCGGTGCCCACGGCCCAGCGCGTGCCGGCCGGCGCCTCCTCGATCACGCGGATGATGTGCTCGGTGGAACCGCTCATGTCCGCCGCGTCGACCACCTCCTGCGCACACTCGGGGTGAACGATCACGGTGATGCCCGCCTCGTCGGAGAACTGCGCCTTGACCTCGTCGACGTGCTCGGGCCGGAACATCCTGTGCACGCTGCAGTGGCCGGCCCAGAGCAGCACAGCGGCGTCGCGCACCTGCTGCGGCGTGAGCCCGCCGTGCTCCTGGCGCGGATCCCAGACCGCCGTCTGCGCGGGCTTCCTCGCGGTGGCGTCGGGCTCGGTGACGAAGCCCTTGCGCTTGGCGGTGTTGCGCCCCAGGTGCTGGTCGGGCAGGAAGAGGATCTTCACGACCTCGCCCTTCGCAAGCGGCTCGTCGCCGCCCTTGAGCGCCCAGTCGAAGACCTGCGACGCGTTGCTGCTGGTGCAGCATGCACCGCCCTTCGACCCGACGAACGCCTTGATCGCGGCGGACGAGTTGACGTAGGTGATCGGGACGACGCGCGTCTTCGAGTCCTTCACGGCGGCCGCGATCGCGTCCCAGGCGGCGATCGCGTCGTCGTACTGCGCCATGTCGGCCATCGAGCAGCCGGCCGAGAGGTCGGGCAGGATCACCTTCACGTCGTCGGGCGTCAGCACGTCTGCGGTCTCGGCCATGAAGTGCACGCCGCAGAAGACCAGGAACTCGCTGCCGCGACGCTCGCTCTCGGCGGCGGCCATCTGGCTCAGCTTCAGGCTGTCCCCGGTCAGGTCCGCGTGGCGGACCACGTCGTCCTGCTGGTAGTGGTGCCCCAGCACCAGCAGCCGGTCGCCCAGCTGCGCCTTGCGCGCGGCGATGCCCGCCGCCAGGTCCTCGTCGGACATGCGCAGGTACCGGTCGGGCAAGGCGGGCTGCCAGAGCATCCGGTCAAGTGTAGGCGGGCGCGCCGCTACGCTTCCGCACGTGACGTCCACCGCCGCGATCATCCGCTGCCCCGCGAAGCTCAACCTGGCGCTCAGCGTCGGCCCGCCCGGCGCCGACCGGATGCACCCCATCGCCAGCTGGATGGTGACCACGGACTTCGCCGACGACCTTCACCTGACGCGCCTGGACGCGGGGCGCGATTCGCTCTATGCGATCGTGTGGGCCCCCGACGCGCCGCGGCGCAGCGACATCGACTGGCCGATCCAGAAGGACCTGGCGGTGCGCGCGCACCTGGCGCTGGAGAAGCACGTCGGCCGCCGGCTGCCGCTGCGCATGAAGCTCGAGAAGCGCATCCCGGTCGGCGGCGGGCTCGGCGGCGGAAGCAGCAACGCCGCGGCGATGCTGCGCGGCGCGAACGCGATCCACGGCCTCGGGCTCACGGACGACGCGCTGGCCGAGCTTGCGCGCGGCCTGGGCAGCGACGTCCCGTTCCTGGTGCGCGGCGGCAGCGCCGTCGTCGAGGGCCTCGGCGAGCGACTGGAGCACCACGCGCAGCTGCCGGACGTGCACGCGGTGCTCGTGTTCCCGGATGCCGCGTGCCCCACGGGCCCGGTCTACGGGCGCTTCGACGCCATGCGCCCGGACGCCGCGCTGCAGGCCGCACGGGTGCGTGCGCTGGCCGCCGGACGCACCGTGGCCCACGACGCCCCGTTCAACGACCTTGCCGAGCCCGCGCTGGCCGTGGCACCCGTCCTCCGGGACGCCATCGCCGAGATCGGCGGCCTCTCGGGCCGCACCGTCCACGTCAGCGGCAGCGGCAGCACGCTGTTCCTGCTCTGCGGCGGGCGCGGCGAGGCCGACCTGCTGGCAGGCGCGGTCCGGGACCGCACCCGATGGCCCGCGGTGGCGGCCTCGGTGGCCGGAAACCGCTGAAACGCAGGCCTCCACGGGCCCCGGATACCATCCGCGATCCGCCCCCATCCGGGCGGGGAAGGCTCCCCCCATGACCACCGCCACGACCCCGGCCAAGCACCCGCCCGCCTCCTCATTCGTGCCCGCCGAGCTGGACGGCGCCAAGTGGGAGAACCTGGCGCCGTACTACGAGCAGCTCATCGGCCGCACCGTGCACGACGCCGCCGCGCTCGAGCGCCTGCTGCTGGACCGCAGCGAGCTGGACGCCTGCGCCGAGGAGGCCGCCGCGAACCTCTACATCGAGATGACGCGGCACACCGACGACAAGCTGGCGCAGCAGCGCTACCTGGCATTCGTCGAGAACGTGGAGCCCGAGCTGAAGAAGGTCGGCTTCGCGCTCGACCGCAAGGTCGTCGAGTGCCCCTTCGCCGCGCAGCTGGACCAGCAGCGCTACGGCGTGCTGCTGCGCGGCCTGCGCCGCTCGGTCGAGCTCTTCCGCGAGGCGAACATCCCGCTCGAGACCGAGACCACCAAGCTCGACCAGCAGTACAGCGAGGTCAACGGCGCGATGACCGTCGAGTTCGACGGGCAGGAGCGCACGCTGCCGCAGATGGCGCGCTACCTCGAGGAGACCGACCGCGCGCGCCGCCAGGCCAGCTGGGAAGCGGTCGCGAAGCGCCGCCTGCAGGACGCGGACCGCATCGACGACCTGTTCACGAAGATGGTCGGCATCCGCCACCAGACCGCGCTGAACGCCGGCTTCCGCAACTACCGCGACTTCCAGCACGCGCGCCTGCAGCGCTTCGACTACACGCCCGCGGACTGCGAGCGCTTCCACGAGGGCGCCGAGAAGGTCTGCGTCCCCCTGTTGCGCAGGCTGAACGCCGAGCGCGCCGCGGCGATGGGCCTGGCCGCCTCCGAGCTGCGCCCCTGGGACCTGAAGGTCGACATGAAGGGCCGAGGCCCGCTGAAGCCCTTCGACGGCGCGACCCAGCTGGTCGACCGCTCGAGCGCGATCTTCCACGTGATGGACGCCGAGCTCGGCGCGATGTTCGACAGCATGCGCATCGGCGACTGCCTGGACCTCGAGAGCCGCAAGGGCAAGGCGCCGGGCGGCTACCAGTACCAGCGCCAGCGCAGCCGCCTGCCGTTCATCTTCATGAACGCCGCCGGCCTGCACCGCGACGTGATAACGATGGTCCACGAGGCCGGCCACGCGTTCCACAGCCTGCTGTGCGCGCACGACCCCCTGGTCGCCTACCGCGGCAGCCCGATGGAGTTCGCCGAGGTGGCCAGCATGAGCATGGAGCTGCTCACGTTCCCGCACCTCGAGAAGTTCTATTCCGCCGAGGACGCGAACCGCGCGCGCCGCGACCACCTGGAGAGCCTGAGCACGATGCTCCCGTGGATCGCCACGATCGACGCCTTCCAGCACTGGGTCTACACCAACCCGACGCACACGCGGAAGGACCGCGAGCAGTACTGGGTGCACCTCAACGAGCGCTTCGGACCGGCGGTCAGCTACGCCGGCCACGAGGACAGCCTGCGCACGATGTGGCAGCGCCAGCTGCACATCTTCGGCCTGCCCTTCTACTACATCGAGTACGGCATCGCCCAGCTGGGCGCGCTGCAGATGTGGCTGCAGGCCAAGCGCGACCCGAAGCAGGCGCTCGCCAACTACAAGAAGGGCCTCTCGCTGGGCGCGAGCAAGCCGCTCCCCGAGCTCTTCCGCGCCTCGGGCCTGGACTTCTCGTTCGGCCCCGAGACGATGGGCCGCCTGATGGACGACGTCGGCCGCGAGCTGACGTCGCTCCCCGCCTGATGAACCCAACGTCCACGACCACCTCCCGACCCCCACCACGGAGCATCCCATGAAGCACGTCCTCGTCCTCGGCGCCGGAAAGATCGGCCGCATGGTCGCCAGCCTCCTCCAGGGCTGCGGCGACTACCACGTCCTCTCGATGGATTCGCACGCCGTCTCGGTCGAGGAGACCCTGGCGCTGGCTCCCGGGGCCAAGGGCATGGTGGGCCGATTCGACGACCCCGCCGCCATCGACAAGGCGCTCGACGGCCAATGGGCAGTGATCAGCTGCGCGCCGTTCTTCTGCAACCCGATGATCGCCGAGCGCGCCAAGGCGAAGGGCGTCCACTACCTGGATCTCACCGAGGACGTCGCCGTCACCAAGAAGGTGATGGAGCTCGCGAAGGGCGCGAAGACCGCGTTCATCCCGCAGTGCGGCCTGGCACCGGGCTTCATCACGATCGCGGCGAACCACGTGATCCACGGCATGTCCGACATGCACGAGGTCAAGATGCGCGTCGGCGCGCTGCCCGAGTTCCCGTCCAACGCGCTGAAGTACAACCTGACCTGGTCCACCGACGGCCTGATCAACGAGTACATCCAGCCGTGCGAGGCGGTCATCGACGGCAAGGTGACCGTGGTGCCCGCGCTCGAGGGCCTGGAGCACATGACGATCGAGGGCATCGAGTTCGAGGCGTTCAACACCTCGGGCGGTTTGGGCACCTTCGCGCTGACGCTCGAGGGCAAGGTCAAGCACCTCTCGTACAAGACGATGCGCTATCCCGGGCACAACGCGATCCTGAAGCTGCTGCTCTGGGACCTCGGCTACCGCGAGCACCGCGACGAGCTGAAGAAGGCGTTCGAACGCGCGCTGCCGACCACCAAGCAGGACATCGTGGCGATCTTCGTGAGCGCCGCGGGCCAGGTGGACGGCCGCTACACCGAGCGCACCTACGCGAAGATCGTGCGCCACAAGGAGATCGGCGGCCACCACTGGACCGCGATCCAGATCACCACCGCCTGCGGCATCACCGCGGTGCTGGACCTCCTGCGCGACGGCACGCTGCCGCAGCACGGCTTCGTGCGCAACGAGGACGTCCGCTTCACCGACTTCATCGGGAATCGCTTCGGCCGGCACTACGCCTGACCGAAATCGGGTTCGGGATAACTCGTACCCATTTCCGGGGCGACTGGAAGGTGCGAAGGCACCTGGTCGCCATGCGCGCGGCGCTGAAGGCCTCAAGACATGTCGTCGTGCTGCAATGGCAGCACGACGATCGCCACCGGAACGTCCACGTGCGAGCCCCTGCAGCGAGCATTGGCCCCCTCCGCAGCGACGTACGAGGCCGCGAGGCACGCGTACCACGGTCCGATTCGGCCCGGGTCGTTCCATGTGCCGAGCCAGCCGAACACGATGACGAGCGGAACCTGGTGGAGCGAGGAAGTTCGCGGAGGAGGGGGCCAAGCGCAGCGAAAGGTCGCGGCGACCACGCACTGCCTCTGGGCCACGCGCAGCGAAAGCGCGCGGCAACCACGCGACGGCCTTCTCCTGAACGCCGCCGAGCGATGCGATGCGCCCCTCCCGTCAGCGCCCCGCGCGCCCACCGCGCCCACGGCCATCCTGCGGGCCGCGATCGTTCATCGACCCCGGGCCGGGACCCGGACCCATGCCCTGCCCGCCCTGCGGCTGCATCGCGGGCCCCTGCGGACCCTGCGGGCCGGGGCCGGGCATCCCCTGCGCCATCGGCCTGTTCGGCATCGGCTGCGCCATGCGAGGCCCGTCCATGCGGCGGCGCATCATCTCGTCCTGTGCCGAACCCTTGCCGATCCCGATGCCGATCAGAAGGATGAGCACGCCGAGCGCGATCCACAAGCAGGTGCGGATCCGGCGCACGCGCTTCTCCAGCGTCTCGAGCCGCGCCGCGCACGGGCAGGTGGCGGGGCAGCCGGTGCAGCACGAGGTGCCCTGGCAGCAGGCGGAGGTGGCGGACGCGTTGGCGGCGGGGTCGGTCATGGTGTGTTTCTCCGCGTACAGTTTGCCCGACCGCGCGTCGCGGGACAAACCAACGCCATGACGGACCGCCCGCACCAGCCGCATAACACCCCCGAGGCCGGGACAGCTCCCTTCGACTTCCGCCGCCACGGCCACGCAATGGTCGACTGGATCGCCGATTACGTCGAAGGGATCGAGCGATTCCCGGTCGCTTCGCAGGTGCAGCCCGGCTGGGTCCGGGCGCAACTGCCCACCGCCCCGCCGGAGCATGGCGAGCCCTGGGACGCGGTCATGGCCGACCTCGATCGCGTGATCGTGCCAGGCCTGACCCACTGGCAGAGCCCCGGCTTCTTCGCCTACTTCCCGGCGAACGCGAGCGGTCCGTCGATCCTGGGGGAGCTGCTCTCGGCCGGGCTGGGCGTGCAGGGCATGCTCTGGTCCACGTCGCCCGCGTGCACGGAACTCGAGACCCACGTCATGGACTGGCTGGCCGGCATGCTGGACCTGCCGGCGCACTTCCTGAGCAACGGCACCGGCGGCGGCGTGATCCAGGACACCGCGAGCAGCGCCACGCTGTGCGCCATGATCGCCGCGCGCGAGCGGGCCACCGGCTTCGCCGGCGCGCACGGCGGCCTGCAGGGCGACGGCCATCCCCGGCTGGTCGCCTATGCCACCGCACACGCGCACAGCAGCATCGAGAAGGCCGCGCGCATCTGCGGGCTGGGAGCCGACGCGATCCGCACCGTCCCCACGCGGGCCGACCACTCGATGGACCCCGCCGCGCTCAAGTCGATGCTGCTCTCCGACCGCGCCGAGGGGCACGTGCCGTTCATGTGCGTCGCGTCGGTCGGCACGACCTCCAGCCACGCCGTGGACCCGGTCGCCGAGATCGGCCCCGCGTGCAATTCCTGCGGCACGTGGCT
The DNA here is from genome assembly GCA_947459855.1 of Planctomycetaceae bacterium. Classification (GTDB taxonomy): domain Bacteria; phylum Planctomycetota; class Phycisphaerae; order Phycisphaerales; family SM1A02; genus UBA966. The sequence continues at coordinate 8,225 of CANHFL010000026.1, forward strand.
GCACGTCGACGCCGCGCACTTGGGCATCGCCGCACTGTGCCCCGAGTTCCGCGGCATCCACCGCGGGCTGGAATTCGCCGACAGCTACTGCGTCAACCCGCACAAGTGGATGATGGTCAACTTCGACTGCGACACGTTCTGGGTGCGCGACCGCGCCGCGCTGGTGCGCGCGCTGAGCGTGCTGCCCGAGTACCTGCGCAACGACGCGACCGCCAGCGGCAAGGTCATCGACTACCGAGACTGGCAGGTGCCGCTCGGCCGCCGCTTCCGCGCGCTGAAGCTCTGGTTCGTGATCCGGCACTTCGGCGTGGAGGGCCTGCGCGCGCTGGTCCGCCGCCAC